>JACVRX010000032.1 GCA_014534205.1 Jiangellaceae bacterium | reverse complement strand
GTAGCCCACCGTGCCGGCAGCCATCACTACGGCTAGGGCGATCAGAGCGACCTGCAGCCGCCTGATGGGTTGCACGCCCGACTCCTACCCGCCGTCAGCCGCCGCGTTGGTGATGCCGCAAGACGACGCCGTTGAAGGACCAGGTCGGGACGAGTCGCAGGTCGACCTTGGACGCTGACGGCCGGAACGGCTTACCGCCGCCGATGGGCACCGGATGGACGTAGATCCGGTACCCGTCGATCACGGCGTCGTGCATTGACTCCGCGGCGAGGTCCGCACCGCCGAGCGCGAGATATTTGCCGGGCTGTGCCTCGAGCGCGGTGATCTCGTCTACGGCGCGCATTTTGGTGTTCCAGCCAGCCCGCTGAAGGGTCCGCGAGAACACCATCGTCGGCTTGTCGCGCCAGACCCCGGCGAACTCGACCATCGGTGCCATGCTCGACGGGTCCTTGTCCGCGGTTGGCCAGAACGCAGCCATCAGCTCGTAGGTGCCACGCCGGTTCAAGAACGCCCCACTTACGCGGACTGGCGGGGGCGGCAGGCGCGCCAGCGGCGCAGCAGGCCGCCGGGCACCTCGTCGGCAGTGAGCGCGAACGAGCGGTGGTCGCGCCAGTCTCCGTCGATATGGAGGAACCGCTCCCGGATTCCCTCGTCGCGGAATCCCAGTTTCTCCACGACCCGCAGCGACGCCCGGTTCTCCGGGCGGATGTTCACCTCGATGCGGTGCAGGCCCACGGTGAAGAAGCAGTAGTCGACGGCGAGTGCCAACGCCGTGGGGATCACGCCGCGACCGGCGAGGTCGCGATCCACCCAGTAGCCGGCACTCCCCATGCGTCCCGAACCCCAGGAGATCCCGGAGATCGTGAGCTGGCCGGCCAGCGCACCCTCGTACGTCACCGTCCAGGGCAGGGACTCGCCGGCTCGCGCCTGCGCCGAATAGCGGCGGACCATCTGGCCGAAGCTGTTCGGGAATCCGGCGTACAGCGTCGGCGGGGTCGGCTCCCAGGGCCGCAACCAGTCGGCGTTGCGTTCGCGCAGCGCCGTCCACGCGGCGCTGTCCCGGTAGCGCAGCGGCCGCAGGCCCACCGGGCCGTCTCTCAGCGTGACCGGCCAGTCCAGCCGCTCGGCAGCGGTCAATGGTCGCCCCCGTGCAGCTGGTCGACCGCGTGCTTGAGGACCGCCTCGAGCACCGTCATGCCGTCGCGGACGCCACCGGTCGACCCCGGCAGGTTCACGACCAGAGTCTGCCCGGCCAGCCCGCACACCGCACGGGAGAGCGCGGCGGTCGGCACACCCCCATCCGCGCCGCGCCGGCGGATCGCCTCGGCGAGCCCCGGCACCTCCCGGTCCACCACCCGGCGGGTCATCTCCGGGGTGACGTCGCGCGGCGACAGCCCGGTGCCACCGGTCGTCACCACGAGGTCGTAACCCTGCTCGGCGGCCCGGCGCAACGCCATCTCCACCGGGTCGCCGTCCGCGACGACCTGCGGGCCGGCCACGTCGAAACCCATGGCACGTAACCGCTCCGCGGCGACCGGGCCGCTGCGGTCCTCGTAGTACCCGGACGCCGCGCGCGTGGACACGGTGACGACGAGCGCCTTCACGGCGCTGCCTCGGGCCGCCGCCAGTGACCGGACCGCCCGCCGGACTTCTCCTCGAGCCGGATGTCGGTGATCGTCGCGGCCTTGTCGACGGCCTTGACCATGTCGACGACGGTAAGCGCCGCGGTGGCCACGGCGGTGAGCGCCTCCATCTCGACCCCAGTCCGGTCGGCAGTACGCACGGTCGCTTCGATCCGCACGGCGTTGTCGGCAACCTGCACGTCCACCACGACACCGTGCAACGCCAACGGGTGGCACAGTGGAATCAGGTCCGGAGTCCGTTTCGCACCCTGGATTCCAGCAACCCGCGCGACCGCCAGCGTGTCGCCCTTGGGCATCCCGGGGCCACGCAGCAGCGCGACCACCTCCGGCGACACCAGTACCCGGCCGGTAGCCCGCGCTGTCCGCACACTCACGTCCTTCGCCGAGACGTCCACCATCCGGGCGGCGCCGTGCTCGTCGACGTGGGTCAGCCGTTCGCTCACCGGCTCAGCCTTTCCGGCGCTCGAGCAGCACGGTGTCGACGACTTGTCCAGCGGGCACCTCCGTCACCGGCTCCGGGACAACCACCAGCGCGTTGGCGTTGGCCAGATCGGCGAGCAGGTGGGACGCCTGTCCCGCCAGCGGCGTGACGAGGTACGAGCCGTCCGGCGCGGACGACCAGCGCGCGCGGGCGAACTGGCGCTTCCCCTCGGGAGAGCGAAGCGACGCCTGCAGCACGGCCTTGACGCTTGGCCGGTGCAGCCGCGACACGCCCAGCATCTTGCGAATCGCCGGCCGGACGAACACCTCGAAGGAGACGAACGCGCTGACCGGGTTGCCGGGCAGCGTGAAGATCGGCGTGCCGTCGATCGTCCCGAACCCCTGTGGCATACCCGGCTGCATGGCCACCTTGTCGAAGGACACCGTGCCCAGCCGGGACAGCACGTGCTTCACCACGTCGTACGCACCGGCGCTCACGCCACCAGTGGTGATGAGCAAGTCTGCCCGGACCAGTTGTTCTTCGATCAGGCCGAGCACGGTGCTCTCGTCGTCGGGTAGCGGAGCCACGCGGTAGGCGATCGCGCCGGCCTCCCGGGCGGCGGCGGTGAGCGCGAACGAGTTGGAGTCGGTGATCTGGCCGCGCTGCAGGGGAAGGCCGGGCTCGACCAACTCGCGGCCGGTGGAGATCACCACGACTCGCGGCCGCGGGCGTGCCCTCACTCGATCCTTGCCGACGGCTGCCAACAGGCCTATCTGTGCTGCACCGAGGTGGGTGTCGGCCGTCAGCACGATGTCGCCTTCTATTACGTCTTCCCCGACCCGGCGCACGTGCCGGCCGGCCGGCGCCGCATACCGGAGCTGGACCCGCACCGTCCCGCCGTCGGAGTACTCGACGGGGACGACGGCGTCCGCGCCGGCGGGCATCGGAGCACCCGTCATGATCCGGGCCGCCAGCCTCGGGCCGATCGCACCGGGACTGGTCTCGCCCGCGGCGATGTCGGCGACGACCGGCAGCTCTACGGGGTGATCGTCGTCGGCGTCTTGGACGTCCTCCGCCCGCACCGCGTAGCCATCCATCGCCGAGTTGTCGAACTGCGGCAGCGGCCAGGGCGCGATGGCGTCCTCGGTGAGCATGCAGCCGTGGGCGTCGAGGAGTTGCAGGTCCAGCGGCGGCAACGGTTGGACGGCGGACAGGATGTCGGACAGGTGGTCGGCGACGCGTTTCATCGTTCGGTCTCCGTCGCCTCCAGCTCGGCGACGAACTCGCGCAGCCAGCTGCGGAACTCTGGACCCAGATCGGAGCGTTCGACAGCGAGCCGGACGGTCGTGCGCAGGTAGTCCAGCCGGTCGCCGGTGTCGTAGCGCCGGCCGCGGAACACGACGGCCCGAACGCCGCCGCCGTTCTCCGGCGGTGTGGTGATCAGTGCGCGCAGCGCATCGGTGAGCTGGATCTCCCCGCCCTGGCCGGGAGCCGTGTCCCGCAGCACGTCGAACACGGCCGGGTGCAGGACGTACCGGCCGATCACGGCGAGGTTGCTGGGCGCTTCGGCCGGATCGGGTTTCTCCACCAGGTCGGTGACGACGACGCTGTCGTCCGCCGGATCGGCGTTCACGGCGGCGCAGCCGTAGAGATGCACGTGGTCGGGGTCGACCTCGATGAGCGCGATGACGCTCCCACCGTGCCGGCGCTGGATGTCGATCATCGACGGGAGCAGCGGATCGCGGCGGTCGATCAGGTCGTCGCCGAGGAGCACGGCGAACACCTGGTCGCCGACGTGCCGCTCCGCGCACAGCACGGCGTGGCCTAGCCCGAGCGCGTCGCCTTGCCGGACGTAGTGGATGTCCGCCAGCACCTGCGCTTCGCGGATCCGGCGCAGCCGCTCGTTGTCGTTCTTCGCCTGGAGCGCGTCTTCCAGCTCCAGCGCGCGGTCGAAGTGATCCTCGAGGGAACGTTTGTTGCGGCCGGTGACGATCAGCACGTCGTCGAGCCCGGCGGCGACGGCCTCCTCGACCACGTACTGGATCGCCGGCTTGTCGACGACCGGCAGCATCTCTTTGGGCGTGGCCTTCGTCGCGGGGAGGAATCGGGTGCCCAGGCCGGCGGCCGGGATCACCGCTTTGGTCACGGCGTGGGTCCCCGACGTCATGGCGGTCACCCTAGCTGCCGGCGCTGGACCGATGACCGTCGCTTGTAGCGTGGCGGGCATGGCAGAGCCGGCGGCTGGCACTCTCGCTGAGGCCAAGGCGGCGCTGCGCCGGCGGGTGCTCGAGAACCGGTCTGCGCTGAACGCGAGGGACCTGGCTGAGGCGGCCCGCGGGCTGCGGGACGTGCTGCTGGCGACGCCGGAGGTGGCGGCGGCCGGCTGGGTCGCCACGTACGTGTCGGTGGGCCGGGAGCCGGGCACCGGGCCGTTGATCGAGGCCCTGTCGGACGCCGGTGTGGAGGTGCTGCTGCCGCTGCTGCTGCCGGACGGCGACGTGGACTGGGCGCTCTACGAGGGGCCGCACGCACTCGTCTCGGCAGCCCGCGGGCTGCTCGAACCCGCCGGACCACCGCTCGGCGTCGGAGCGGTCAGCTCAGCCGATGCCGTCCTGGTGCCCGGCCTGGCCGTGGACCGGTCTGGGGTACGGCTGGGACGCGGCGGCGGCTCGTTCGACCGGGTCCTGGCCCGGGTCGCCGGGCGGGCGTTCTGCTGCGTGCTGCTGCACGACGGTGAGGTGCTTGACATGCCCATCGCCCGTGAGCCACACGACGTCCTCGTTGCCGCCGCCGCGACCCCGTCGGCCCTCCACCGGCTGCGGCATTGATCCCGTAGCGGCTCTGGAATGACCACGTACACCACCCGTGCCCGTACATGAACAGCGTGCAGGCCCCTTACTGGCATGGTGATGTACGGACACGCCTGGTGATGGGCCACGGGGGTACCGCTCACTCCGGTGACCCCTGCGGCGCGAGCATGAGCGTGCTGACCGCGGCCTCCCGGATCGCCGCCTCGTCCCAGCGCATCGGCAACGTCTCGCCAGTGCGCCACAGCTCAGTCTGGTCAGCGTAGTGCTCGTGGTGTGCATGGCCGCTGACCCCGGTGAGGTCGATCCACCGCGACCCGTCCAGGTCGGCCAGATCGACCACGATCCGCTGTGACGGCACCCAGTCGGTGGCGAAGCCGTCGTGAGCCGTCCATCCGGTCGCCTGCACGATCGACGCGCCGCCACCCACCTCGACAGGGCTCCGGTCGAGCAGTGCCTCGATCGGTCCGACGCCGGACGAGCCGAACGTCGCCTCGCGCAGCCTCAACGCGTGCAGCCGCCCCCACGACCACCGGGCCGGGTCCTTGCCCTGCCGCCGCGTCATCTCGTCCCGGCCGTCGCGGACGGCCTGCCGCAGGACGGCGTCGCGGCGCTCCACGGCGTCGGTGGTGACGTCGTCCCAGAACGGGTCGTCGGGATTGTCGAGCAGATGCCGGACGACCTCGAACCAGCGGCCGCCACCGCCTGGCCACTGATCCTCCGGCAGCTCGTCGTGGAACGTCAGCCGGAGCAGGCTCCGCCAGACTGCGTTGAAGTAGGCCGCGGCCGCCGAGTCCGGCGGCTGGGTGAAGTCCCAGTCGCGCAGCAGCCGCAATCCGTCGCCGTAGTAGGCGGCGGACTCGCCCGTCGCCAACAGATGCGGGACGAGCAGCTCCGCAATGGTGTTGTAGGTGTCCATCTGGATGTCGATCATGGTCTGCGCGTCCAGCCGACCCGCCTGCCCCAGGAGCTCGCGGATGCGCTGAGCACGCTGGCCGTAGTCGACGTCGGCGCCGAGCAGGTAGGGATATGCCTCGCTGGTCACCGGCTGGTTGGCCGCGACTACGACACCCTCGTCGGGCTGGCGGACACTCGGCAGCGCGCCGAACGGTATGTAACCGACCCACTCGTGCGCGTCGGTCCAGCCCGGGACCGGCCAACGGCCGTCGCCGGACCGCCGGATCGGTATCTTGCCCGGCGCTTGGTAGCCGATGGTGCCCTCCGCGTCGGCGTAGACGATGTTCTGCGACGGCACCTCGAACAGCGCGGCCGCGGCCTGAAACGACCGCCAGTCGGTCGCCGAGTTCAGCGCAAAGAGCGCATCGGCGGTGCGGCCCGGTTCTAGTGCAGTCCAGCGCAGCGCCACGCCGTATCCGTCACCGCGCGGCGGCGCTTGCTCACCAGCGGGGGCCTCGGCACCGACATCGCGTAGTTCCTCGTCGTGGTCGGACAGCAACGGTCCGTGCCGCGTCGCACGTACCGTCACGGTGACCGGATCTCCCCCTGCGACCTGGATCGTCTCCTCACGGGTGTCCATGGGGACCAGCTCGTTGCCGACCAGGTACCTGTCACCCTCGACCCGCTCGAGGTACAGGTCGGTGACGTCGGCACGGAGCGTGCTGAAGCCCCAGGCGATGCGGTCGTTGTGCCCGATGACCACGCCTGGGACGCCGGCGAACGAGAAGCCGCCGACCCGGAACGGGCACTGTGCGCTCACGGTGCGGCAGTGCAGGCCCACCTGGTACCAGATGGACGGCAGGTCGGGCGCCAGGTGCGTGTCGTTGACCAGCATCGGAGCGCCGGTAGCCGTCTTCGAGCCGTCCACCACCCAGGAGTTCGAGCCGGCGCCCGGGCCCTCACCCAGCAGGTCCGGCACAGCACCGGCGGCGTCCGCCGCGCTGTGCAGTGAAGCCAGCGCTTCGGGCGGGTACGTCCTTGTGCCGGCACGCCGCGACGCCGATCGCTCGGGCGGCGCAGACGCCGCGTCGCTCGCGCCGGAGGTCGTGGCAGATGCCACAGCGACCGGCAGATAGCGGTCGTCCACGATCGGCGCGTTCTGGTCGTAGGGATACGGCGGGTAGAGCTGCTCGATCCGCTCCAGCGGAAGTTCCTCGGTGAGCAACGCCCGCTGGATCTCGTCCTCCATGTTGGTCCGCAGGTCCCATGCCATCGCTTTGAGCCAGGACAGCGAGTCCACCGGCCGCCACGGCTCCGGTGCCGTGTCGCCCCCGGTGAGCCCGAGCAAGGTGTACGAGAGCCCGAGCTCGCCGCCGGACCGGTCCGCCAGCCAGGCGTTCACTCCGTGGGCGTACGCCTCCAGGTACCGGCGGGTCGCGGGGTCGAGGAGCGGCAGCTCCTGCTCGGCGATTCGGCGCCAGCCCAGGGTCCGCACGAAGGCGTCCGTGTCGACTGCGTTCTCGCCGAACAGCTCAGCGAGGCGGCCGGACGTCACATGCCGGCGGAAGTCCATCTGCCAGAACCGGTCCTGCGCATGCACGTACCCCTGTGCCCGGAACAGGTCCATGGCGGTGTCGGCATATATGTGCGGGATCCCGCGCCCGTCGCGGAGCACTTCGACCTCGCCCTGCAATGCGGGCAGCGGTGCGGTGCCGTCGTACTCCGGAAACGGCCGCCGAACAGACCACACGACGTACCCCGCGGCTGCAGCCGTGAGGACGAGGACCACGCCGACCGTCACGGAGAGCCAGACGAAGATCCGGCGCCGCGGCACCCCGCAACCCTAGGCGACCACTTCGCCCAGTAACTGTTCTGGAATGACCACGTACACCACCCCTGCCCGTACATCACCAGGCCTGCAAGCCTGGTGATGTACCAGCAGGCCTGGTGATGGCTCGCGCCACCCCGGGAAAGCGCGTCTACGTGGACAACTGAGCCGCTCGTGCCGCATTATTAGCAGTCGAGGGCAGTGAGTGCTAATCAGCCGGCCCCGGGCACGAGGAGGAGGTGAGCCGTGCCCACCTACCAGTACGCCTGTACCGACTGCGGGTGCGAGCTGGAGGTCGTCCAGCGGTTCACCGACGACCCGCTCACCGTGTGTCCGGAGTGCCACGGCAGGCTGCGGAAGGTGTTCGCCCCGGTCGGCGTGGTCTTCAAGGGATCCGGCTTCTACCGCACCGACAGCCGGGAACCGGCCAAGCAGGCCGCGAGTGGAAGCGACGGCAACGGCGCGGCCGGCAAATCGGACAGCTCGCCGAGCGGCAACGGCGCAGCCAAGGGCGAGCCGAAGACGAAGAAGCCGGCCGAGAGCACGTCAGCAGCCTGACTGCCGGATCTCCATCCATCTCAGCCAAGTGTCATTTCGTTCCGAAACGCCGCCATAACGGCAATCCGCAATCGGGGATGGGCTGCGGCCGGGGATTGGCTGCTGGCCGGTTTCCACAACCTCGACATCAGGCGCCGCGGTGTCCACAGCGCGCTTCAACAGCACGCCGTGGCGGACAACCTGCTGCTCAATTAGCCGGCATGGCGGATCAGCGGCTCAGACGTGCCTGGGTCAATGCGGCTCGCACCGTCGGGTGGCACCGCAGGCTGCTGGCGGCCGGCCTGGCCGCCGGCGCGACGGCGCTTGCGATTCAGGCGGCCCAGCCAGCACCGGAGCCTACCGAGCGCGTCGTGGCGGCCGCCGAGGATCTGCCCGGCGGGGCGACCCTGTCTGCCGCTGACCTCGAGGTCGTCGACGTGCCGCCCGCGCTCGTCCCCAGCGGTGCCTTCGACAGCGCCTCCGGACCGGCCGGCCGGACGCTCGCCGGTCCCGTCGGTGCGGGCGAAATCGTCACCGAGGTCCGGTTGGTAGGACCCGGGCTGCTCGCCGGCTGGGGCGAGAACGTCGCAACGCCGGTGCGGATAGCGGACCCGGGCGCCGTGTCGCTGCTGCGCGCAGGCGACAGCATCGACCTCTACGCGGTACCGCTCACGGAGCCAGGCCCAGCGCGAATGATCGCTGCCGGGCTGCCAGTGCTCGCCGTGCCCGCCGAGGACCAGCAGGGGATGCTCGCCGAAGGCGCGTTGGTCGTCGTAGGCACACGCGCCGAGAAGGCGGCCGCACTAGCCGAGGCCTCCGTCACGTCGCGGCTATCGATCGTCTTGCGCGCTCGCTGAACGACGTTACGGCGCTGGCTCGCCGCTCGGCGTCACGACGAGCCACAGCCCGCCGAACTCGCGCACGTTGTGGCACAGCACCTGGTCGGGTCCCTCGTGCGCGTAGTAGTACAGCGGGTGGCTGGCGTAGGTCACTTGGGTCGTGCCGTCGGTGCGGGTCGTGGTCCCCAGCAAGGCGGCGTCAAGTCCGGCCCCGGCCACCGGCGCGCCCTCAGTGAGGACGGGTGGCCAATCCTCCGCGCACTCGTCGTAGCACTCCGCTACAGCCGACTCCTCCTTGTCGAACAGGTAGATGGCTTGCCTGGCCTGGTCGAACAAGATGTCGCCGAACTCACTGTTCGCAGCCGCGACGACCGTCCCGGCCGCGGTGGGAGTAACCGGAGTCGACGTCGTTGGGGTCGCCGTCGGTGCGCTGGTCGGCGGCGAGCTCGGGGTCGAAACACCGGCAGCTGTGGTGGTCTCGGCTGCCGGCGACGCGGTATCGGCTGAGCCACCGCACCCGCAGAGCAGGACCGCTGACATCGCGACCAGCGTCGCCCGGTTTCGCATACTGCACACCCAACCGAATGCCGGCCCACCGGGCAGTGCGCAGCACAGGGCGTCATGACTCCGTAACACGTGGTGATTGCGGTAGGCGCGGTCCGCATCCCAGACGTCTCCCGAGAGCAAGCGAAATGATCCGGGGCTGCACGGGATTTCAGACCCGCGGCAACGGCGTCGACCTGGCGGTAGCGTGGCTTGCCGCTGGCCCGGCCGGGTGTCGACGTTGTTGTCGGCGAAATTTCTGCAGTTCGTCATCGGCACAGCGTTCACCGAGATCGTCAACGCGATCGCCGGGTTCCTCAACACACTGGTCGCCGCCCGTGTTCGGTCAGCCGAACCTCGACGAGGTCGAAATTCACAATCAACAATCAACGACGATCAACCATCAACGACGACGCAGAATTCTCGATCGGCACGATCCGCACTGCGCTGCTGAACTTTCTGCTGGTCGCGGGACCTGCTGCGGGCCCGGGAGGACCGCCTCTAAAGGGCCGCCTACATCGCGGGCGCGCCGGCCCGCGCTAGCCGGACGGCGTGGCGGAGGACGTCCTCTGCACGCGACTCCCGGTCGGCGAGCTGCAGCTCTTCCGCCAGCAGTTCGACAGTGTCCGCCTCGGTGCGTTGCCGGCCGTCGGACTCGATCCAGCGCGCCAGCGCGGCGAGCTCACGGCCCGTGTAGGACGAGATGGGCTGCCGTGGTGGGACATCCGGTCGGTCTCCGCGCTCGACGGGCGCGGAATCCGCAGCGGTGGGAGCATCTGCCGCCGGCTCGGTGTCGCTCCTCGCGCCGGCCGATCCGGCGTCGGCTGGGGCTTCACCCGCGTCGTCCGGCATCCCCACAACGACGTCCGCCCGGGCCGCCGCATCGGCCCAGTCGTACGCGTCCGCGGCGGCCACCGCAGCGGCATATGCGGCGAGCAGCCGCTCGGTCTCCTGCGCAGGAGCGTCCAACCAGGCCACCGACCACACCCGGTGCATCGACCAGCCCAGCCGGGCCAGGTGCTGCGGCCGCAGCCGGTCGCGCTCCCGGACCGTCGGCAGCGCGGCGTACTGTGGGCCGTCGGTTTCGACGGCAAGCACGAACCGGTCCCGCCGCGCCGGGTGCCTGGCGACGACGGGGAGCCGGCACGCACTGTCGCCCACACCGACGGCGATGTCCACGCCGGCCGCCTGCAGCCGCCGGGCGATCATGGCTTCCAGCGCGTCGCTGCGCGGCTCGGTGCTCCGCACCTCCGATGAGGACGCGAGCACGTGCTGCAACAGGTCGTACAGCGCCTGTGCGCCCGCTGTGGTGAGCCGGCGCGGGCTCAGGTCGTCCAGCCCGAACGCGGAGACCACGGTGCACCTTTCGCGGGTGCGTCCGACCAGTGCGGTCAACCGGAGGTCACCGCCTGGACGGTCGAGCACGCCGAAGCGGTAGAGCACCCGCCCGTCGACCGAACGCCCGTAGCCGACGCTCACGATGACGGCGTCGCGCGTCTCGGCGTCGGCGCGGTCGAGGGGTTTGACGAAGAACGGCTCGGCGCGGTCTTCGCGGATGAACTGCGCGGCATCAGGCGAGCGGATGAGCGCGCGGCGTAGTGCGTCGTCGATGCGCCGCGCGTGCCGGCTTCCCAGGGTGACGACACCGAGGCTCTGATACGGGCGGGTACGTGCATGTTCCAGCACCAGGTCGACGACCCGAGCGACCTCGGCCGCCGTGCTGTCGGTGGGCTGCTCCACGTCGCCAGTCACGTCTACCCGCTCGTGCCGCAGCGGTGACGGCCCGCGCGCGCTCGGCACCACGGTCAGCCGGTCGGCGAACGGACCCGCGGCGAAGGCGGCCAGCCGGTCGTCCCTGCTGCTGTAGTTCGTGGTCAGCGCTGCCGTCGGGATGCACCCGGCCAGCCTGCAGAACACCGAGTCAGGCAGCGTGCCACCAAGTGCCGGCGCGGCGTCGTCGGTCTCGACGTCCGGCTCGACGACCGTGCTGAATGGCGCCACGGGAACCTCGGTGCCGTCGCCGACGACGACTACACGAGCCGCTCGGGTAATCGCCGGGATCGCGTGCGCCACCGGCATGCGGCCGGCGTCGAGCAGGATCACCACGTCGAACAGCCGCCGCGGCGGCAGTGCACCGGCAACGGCGAGCGGCGACATCACCCAGCACGGCACTGCGGCGAGGGCGATGTCGGGTGCCGCGCGTAGCAGGTCGGCAACGGTGCGCGGAACACGCCGGGCCGACGTTGCGACGGCGGCCTGTCCCTCGTGCTCCGCCGCAGCGGCCGCGTACCGCTCGGCCCGAACAGCTCGGGTTCGCGCGCCGGCGCCGTCCAGCCGGGCGGAATCGGCACGACGGAACCTCTCGATCGCGCGCTCGTGCTCGGCGGCGTCGAACCCGGCCAGCATTGGGTCGCCGGCCCGCCAGGCGGCGAGAAGTGAGCGCTGGGCGGCATAGTCGAATGCCCGGCCCACCATCAGCGGGTTGACAGCTCGCTCGCGCAGCGCACGGAGCAGGTCGTCCAGGCCAGCCGCGGAGAGCCTCTTCTTCAGCCAGCGCAGCCGCGGAATCGCCGCCAGCCGGTCGCGGTCCGCGGCCAGCGCGGCGAGCCGGGCCCCCGCCTCGGCAAACGGCAGGTCGGCCAGGTCGGCCGTGCGGGTATTGGCGTCGGCCAGCTGCCGGAGCCGGTCGCGCACCGTGGTCGCGGTAGCACCGGCCTGCTGCAGATGAGCGCCGACGCGGGGCAGCTTGCCGTCGCGCGACCGCTGCCGCCACGCTGCCCGCTGCTCGTGCGCCGCGAGCAGCGCCTCCCGCAGACCGGCCCTCTCCCGCGGGTTGCGGAGCAGCTCGCGGACCTGCACCCGCAGTGCCCGGCGCGCCAACGCCCCGACGGTCGAGCCGTGTTCTGTGCGCCACTGGCGGTCCGCCACTGCGGCGAGCATGTCGTCGAGCGGCGCAGACCAGATGCGCGGGACGAACCGCCGCATCGTCGCCGCGACGTCCCTCAGCAGGTCCACGGTCGCCAGGCACTCCGCGGCCGTCTGGGGGCCGGCCAGGCCGACTTCGACCGCGGCTCGCGTCGCGGCGTCGCGCAACGCCGGCAGGTCGTGCTCGGCCAACCCGGTGACGATCGTGGCGAGTCGGTCGGCGTCGGCCGGTTTTGCGACCGTCGAGCCGAACCACGGCGAGTCCTGCTCGGTGAGCGTCAGTCCACCCAGATCGGTGTACGCGCGCAGCCGGTCGCGGATCGTTTGCGCCGCTGCCCGGTCGATCGCTCGGAGCGAGTCGACCGGGATCGTCGCGTCCGTACGAGCCGGCAGTGGCGCATCGACCAGGGCGACGATCGCGTCGTAGACCGACGTCCCCCACGGCTCTCGTCGCCGGTGCAGCGCGTCCCTATAGGCGCGTGGCGAAGCGTCGTCGGCGACCGGAACTGGACCGGGCGGGTCGGCGGGCTCGGCCGACAGCCGGCGAGCCACCTCGGCGACCCGGGTGACGGAGTCGCGCGCCGCCGTTCGGCCGTCGGAGAGGTCGAGTACGACGTCCTCCAGCCCGACTGCCCGCAGCCGACCGATAACGTCGCGCACGCTGGGTCGGGCGTGACCGACAAGGAGCACGGACTTGCCCTGCCCGATCAGCTCGGCGACCAGGTTTGCGACGGTCTGAGTTCGCCCGGTGCCCGGCGGCGCGTCGATGCGGACGTGCGCGCGCGCCGCGGCCGCGATGGCCGCGTGCTGGGCCGAGTCCGCTTCGAAGACCGGGTATTGAGCAGCTGACAGTGCCGGGGTCGGCGGAAGCTCGACGGGCACCCCGGCCAAGGCGGCCACGATCGGATGGCGGGCGAGCTCCGGACGGAGCGCTGCCAGATCGAGGCCGAGCGACAGCGGCTCCCGGGCGAACGTCGCCAGCAGTGCTCGGTGGGCGATCGAAAAGCCGTCGATCACGTGGGCGGGCGCGAATTCGCGCAGTCGCTCGACCACGAACGGATAGCGCAGCGCGCCGGCAGGATCGCGCAGCGCGTCCGGCTCGAAACGCAACCCGACTTGTGCGTCGAGCGCATGCAGCAGGACCGGGTTGACCTCCGGTTCGCCGGTCAGCTCGATAACGAAGTCCGTTTCTGCCGGATCCCGGGCGGTGATCGTGGCCGGCCGGAGGAGAACCGGTGCGGTCGGCCGGTGGGCAGCAAACGGGTCGGACCAGGTGGCGATTCCGACCGCGAGCATGCAGCCGGCGATCCCGTACTCCTCGACCAGCTCCCGCGCCTTGTCGCGGATCGCATGCGCCGAGCGAAGTGCCGAGCTCCGCAGCGGCTCGTGCGGGAACAGCCGGGTCACCGTCATGGCCGCGCCGTCGAGCAGCCGCTTCCGGGCCTCGGGCTCGGCCGCGGCCAGATCGAGGGTCCCCACTTTGAGGTCGCGGAACGTCAGCAGCGGATCACGGCCGCCCAACGCCGCCAGTTCGTCCGCCCAGCCGATGGCGGCGTCGGCGACGTTCGGCTCGTGTGCACGCTGCGCTGGCCCGGCCGTCCGCGCGGCGGGCTCGTCCAGCGTGGTCATCGGCGCACCTCCCGCGGCGTCATCACGCCGAGGCTAGCCACGCCGGCCTCGCCAGCCCGGCAGGCGCGGCCGTGTGCCTACGACCAGTCCGGTCCCCTGATCGTGAACACTTCGCCGCCGAAATCGGAGCGTAGTGTTCATGATCATGGTGCGCGGTAGCGTCGTCGGAAGGTGACGGCCAATGCACGCAGACTCGCACGTCATTCTCGAGACGGCCGAGAGCCAGGCGTACGCGTCCCTACGCCGCCGTCCGGTTCCGCGCAAAGACCGGTACGCCCTGGGCACGGCGCTGCGGCAGGACGTCCCCCGCTCGTCGCTGGGTCGGTGGCGTCCGGCTGACGACCGGGTCGACCCGGTGCAGCAGGTGATCGACGCGCACCAGGACCGGCTGGAATGGCTGATACCTGTCCGCATCGGCCGGATGGTCGCGTCGCCGTTCGCCTTCCTGCGGGGCACCGCCGGGATCATGGCCGCAGACTTCGCGCAGCTCCCAGCGACCGGCATCAAGCCGGTCATCTGCGGAGACGCCCACCTCGGCAACTTCGGGTTCTACGCCTCGCCGGAGCGGGATCTGGTGTTCGACCTGAACGACTTCGACGAAGCACACCCCGGCTGCTGGGAGTGGGACCTGCGCCGGCTCGTCACAAGCGTCTGGGTGGCCGGACGGCAGAACGGCGCGGCCGAGGCGGGCTGCGAGGCGGCAGTCGCGGCGTGCGTCGCGGCGTACCGGCTGCAGATCGCGCGACTCGCGCGGGAGCCGCTGCTGGCGCGGTTCTTCGAACGGCTCGACCTGGACCGGCTGCGAACGGCGGCGTCGGACAAGTCGCTGCAAGCCGAGATCGAGCGGTCGGCGCAGCGGGCCCGAACCAGGACGGGCGACCGGGCGGTCCCGCGCTTCACCGTCCAGGAAGGCAGCGCCCGGCGGATCGTCGAAGAACCTCCGCTGATAACACGACTGTCCGACCGGGACGCTGATGTGCTCGCACAAGCTTTGGACGAGTACCTCACGACGGTGCCCAAGCAGTGGCGTCGACTGCTCGCTGGGTACACGGTGCTCGACACTGCGCACAAAGTGGTCGGCGTGGGCAGCGTCGGGCTGCGCGCGTACGTCGTGCTCTGCGAAGGGAGCAGCCCGGACGACGTCGTCTTCCTGCAGATCAAACAGGCTCGGCGGTCAGTCGTCGCGCGGTTCGTGCACGGCGAGTCGGCCCGGCACGTGCACCAGGGCCAGCGTGTCGTCGAGTACCAGCAGGCGCTGCAGACGGTAAGCGACCCGATGCTCGGGTGGACGACCATCAACGACAGGCAGTACTACGTCCGCCAGTTCCGCGACATGAAGGGCGCGATCCCGATCGACCGCATCGACGCCCCAGCGCTCGCGGACTACGCCAGGGTGTGCGGGCACCTGCTGGCCAAGGGCCATGCGCGCACCAGTGGAGCGTCGATGATCGCCGGCTATGTCGGCTCGTCGGACAAAGTCGACATTGCGATGTGCCGCTTCGCGCGGGCGTATGCCGACCAGACCGAGCAGGACCACCGGGCGCTCGTCGAGGCGGTCAGGGCTGGGCGGCTTCCGGTGGAGCACGGGGTGTGACCCCGTCCCACGATCACGAACACGACACCGCCTAATCGGCAGCGTAGTGTTCATGATCATGGTGGGACGAGGGGCGCACGCAGCTTGGCGAGGACAAGCGGGTCGATCTTGCCGGGTACCATTCGTTCCTCGTAGTTCTCGATGCCTGCCCAGCCTGCCAACGCCGTGCCGAGATCCACTTCGGTGAAGCCGCGAGCGGCCAGCAATGCCCGGACCTCGTCCGCGAGACCACCCTCCAGATCGATCAGCGTGTCGGGATCGGGCTTGCCGAAGTAGAGGTCGTGGAGGTCGAGTAGCCGGGCCAGCTCGGCGACGGGCATGGAGTGATCGTCCACGCGCAGGTCGACGACCACGTCGTCACTCCCGGCGTACCCACCCTCCGGGGCGACGACCAGCAGCGCGGCACTCTGCCGGCCACGGCGATCACCGCCGACGGCGTCCCCAACGCTCAGCGCGGCAAGGAGTCGTCGCGCCAAAGACGCGGCCGGCCCGGACGCGCGCCAAGACCGCTCCATCTCGGCGACGACCTCCGGCCCGACCAGGATGTTGCCCTGGATCGCGTAGTCCTTCCCGGTGACACCTCCGGCCCATGCGTGGCAGTCCGCACCGGTGAACGTGGCCGAATTGCCGCCGGCGTCGACGACGCCAACCTGCCGGATCTCACGCTTCTCGTCAACGTCCAGCAGGGCGTCCAGCGTCTGCTGTGCCGAGCGACCCCGTCGCAGTTGGGCCAGCCCGTCGGCCTTGTATGCGAGGTTGGCATATGACTGAGTCGCGATCGCACCGACTCCCGCTTCCGCCGCCGGCACGGCAGCCCCAACGGCGAGGAACTTCGACGCCACAGCGACCCCGAGCGAGGTGCCATCCGCGTTGCGCGCGACGATAGAGAAGGTCACAGCTGCACCGTATGACGACGCATTGCTCCTGAGTTCTTAGAGCATGACGAGCCAGACTGCGCGAGCAGCACGACAACGCGGCGGTCGTTGCGGTCTAACGCGATGAGCCCACCAACGGCCACGGCAAGACCAACCTGATCGATTCCGTAGTGCACCATCTTCGCGCGTCGAAGGTGACCCCTGTGCTCATGCGGCAGGACGCTGGCATCCCTTCCGCTCACCGAGGACCTTGTCTGCCCACGATCGTTCGTCGTCGGTCAGCGGGCCACCGGTCTCGCGCAACGCCTCGGCGAGCAGCGGACGCCAGCCGGTCACGTCGTCGAGCCGACCCGACCGCGTGCTGGACGAATCCGGACACACTGCGTGCCATCACGGCCCCGACGAGAGCGCGGATGCGATCCATCTGGGTGGAATCGAGCGTGACTGTAACCTTCTTCGTCGCCATGCCGGTCACCACAAGGTCGGTAGTTGCGGATGTGCCCGGTGATCTTCATGACCCCGCCTCGCTGGGTTCTTCGCGTGCCCGGGATGCAGCATCCCGTTCCAGGCGCGTGAAGCCGGCCGAGTGAACCCCTACCGCCAGGATCCCGCTTGCCAACATCCCCACCCCGGCGATCCACAGGATGTGCCAGAAGCCGGCGACCACGCCAACGAAGGCGAGGTTCTGCGCGACCACCCTGGCAATGGTGGCCAAGACTGACGTGGTCGCGCGACGACGAAAGGCTTCTTGGCGATTGACGATCACAAGCGCAGCCAGGAGCGGGATGGCCACCGAGAAGGCGACCACGCAGATCTTGGCGGATAGGTCGAGAGACGCCGCCGTCAGGAACGGCTGGATCATGACCACGCCGATTCCGATCAGACCGCTGTAGATAAGGCTGATCTGCCCAAGCCATTCGTGTTCTTGCGCCGCGTCCGCTCTGTCCTCTTTCACGGTCAACCGTCCTCCCGATAGGGATGTCGAGGGGTATAGCGCGATGCCGTCGGGTGCCTCAAATCACGGATTGTCGTGACGGAAGATCACGATCAGCACCCGAAGCACCAGGACCACGGCGATGACGAGCAGCCCGTAGCCGAACATCGCATACAGCTCGATCGACGGGGTGAGCCGGGGACCGTCCTGGATGCCGAGCAGCATCACCGCCATGACGCCGGCTGACGCGCCGAGGAGCGCCAACAGCGCTTGATGAAGCAGGTCGGTGACCACCCGCCGGTCGCGGCCGTCCGCAAACAGCCGGACGTTCACGGTGACCCGACCGTGCTCTACCGCGTCCGCGACCCGGTCGAACCGGCGCGGCAGTCGCCGCAGCATCGGCAGCAGCGCGATCATGTCCTCCTCCGCGGCTCGCCGCAGTCGGCCGGGCATCATCGCCTCGGCCATCTGGCGGCTGCCCATGTCGCGGGCCTCAGCGAGCAGGTCGAGGTCCGGGTCGATGATCGCCAGCGTGCCTTCCAGGGTCGCGAACGCGCGGAACACCGCCGCCACCTGCGGTGGGATGGCCAGCCCATGCGTG
>JACVRX010000057.1 GCA_014534205.1 Jiangellaceae bacterium | reverse complement strand
GGCTAGGCGCAGTTCGGCCACGCGCCGGCCCCACCCGCGGCCAGCATCCTCGCCGCGGTCCGGGCCTGCGCGATCGGGTCGTAGATCGACCCGTACCCCTGGGACGCCCACGTGCCGGTCGAGAACTGGAAGAGGCCGTGGTAGCCGGCAGGGTTCACCGCCGACGGGTTCAACCCCGACTCGCAGGCCGCCACCGACAGGAGATAGCTGCCGCTCAGGCCGTACTCGGCGGCGGCCGCGTAGATGATCTCGGTGATCGAGCCGGCCGGTGCGGCCGGGCCTGCGTCATGGCCTGCAAGCTGTCCGCCGCGGCGAGCACCCGTGCCGCCATCGGGACCGCCGGGTTGCTGCAGCCGCGGTGGTAGCCCGAGCCGTCGGCGCGCTCGTGGTGCATTCCCACCAGCGGCGCGAGCGGAGCGAGCACCGGCGAGGCTGCGACGATGCGCTCTGAGTGGTACGCGTGCAGGCGCACCTGCTCCCATTGGGCGGTGGTCAGCGGTCCCGGCCGCTCCCAGACGCTGTCCGACACGCCCACCCGGCCGAGGTCGTGTAGAGAACCGGCGATCTGTAGGTCCTGCAGAGTCGCGGAGTCCAGGCCGAGCTGCCTACCCGCGGCTGCGGCGAGTTGTGCGGTGCCTGCCGAATGGCCGTGCAAGTACGGCGACTTGAGGTCCACGACGTCGCCGAAGACGGCTGCCACGTTCGGCAGTCGCCAGGACGGGATGGATTGGACAGGTACTGGCTCGGCGGCCAGCACCAGCTGTCGCGGGTCGCCGTCATGTAGTGGGCCGAGAATCTCGGCTGCGTGGCGGGTGAGCACCTCGACGATCTGCGGGTCGAGCATGCCGCCGGCTCGCGCGCGCGCGGCGAGTGTGGCCGCCTCCAGACCGCCGGTCTGGTCGAAGTGCGCCGCGACCTGGGCTACCTGTGTCACCCGCGCGACCACAGCGATGTCGTCGCCGCCGCGGCCACGGAAGCCGCCGCGTCCGTTCCACCACTCCACGACCTCGTAGACACCATGCTGGACGCCGGCCGAAAGGCCGAGGCGGCGGGCCACATCACGGCCGATCTCACAGTTCGTGGCCGCGAAGCGCTCATCGAACCGTTGCCCTTCCGCCGAGGCCAGGAACTGCGCCACCTGCCGGCGCCGCACTGGATCCAACGATGCCGTCGCAGCCGGGAGGAACGACCGGGCGACGTCGTCCGGGTCGGCCAGGTTCGTCTCCATGACGGCACGGCCCATCGCCAGCTCGTCACCGAAGACGGCCGCCGCCTCGCGGGAGAACCCGACGCAGCCCAGATGCGCCAGCAGGCCCGTATAGAAGACGTCCGCCACGCCGGCCTCGTCGAGCCCGAACCGCCGGGCCAGCGCCGTGCCGACCACGCAGGTGCGAACGGCCTGCTCGGCCGGCAACCCGAAGCCCAGGTCGGCTACCAGCGACAGCGACGCCAGCACGTCGGCGAGCCGCAGGTGACCGTCGGACGATGCTGCCGGCATGCGGCCCAGGCTAGAACGCGCCGGTCATTCCGTCCGTTGCGGAAATGAGGGACCCTGTGGCCCGTCCGCAGCGGCGATCGGTGCTCAGAGCGCCAGGTCCACGACCAGCGCGCAGTGGTCGGAGACCGGCAGTCGCAGCGCCGTGGCGGCGCGGACGTCGTCGTGCCCCACGCCTGATCCGAGCACGTGGTCCCACTGCACCCACGGCCGCCACGACGGGTACGTCGGCGTGCGAGCCAGGTCCGCCCACCCGGTGAGGGCGCCGGGCAGCCGGCCGGGGAGGTTGAGGTCACCGGCGAGGATGCGCGGCGGCGGCATACCGGCCAGCCACCGGACGACCGCGCGCAGTTGGCGCGCGTTCCAGCCCGGTACGAACGACAGGTGGGCAGTGGCCACCGTGAACGGGCCGTCCGGACAGACCACGATCGCGGCGAGCGCAACCCGCGGCTGGTCCGGTACCCGGCGGAGCCGGGGCCGGTCGGGCACGGCCAGCGGCAGGCTGACCGGTGCCGCCGGGAAGCTGCGAACCGCCCAATCGAGCACCCGCAGCCGGGAGACGAGAGCGACACCGAACGACGGTCCGGTCGTGTCGTCCGCGGAGTCGGCAGGGGTCCATCGAGGCGGGCTGCCGGTGAGAGCCGGTGCGAACCGCCACCACGGCGCATCCAGCACCGCCGCGACGGCAGCAGCCTGGTCCGCCTTGGCGCTGCGCGGCTGGGCGCGGTCCACCTCCTGCAGGCCGAGGACGTCCACGTCCAGCGCCGACGCAGCCGCCCGCAGGTCAGCCTGGCGCACCTGGCCGGAGGCGACGGCCATGCCGTGCAGCAGGTTGAACGTGCCGATCCGCAGCCGCGCCAAGTCAGCCCTTGCGTCCCTGCGTCGCAATGCCCTGCACGAAATAACGCTGGCCCACGAAGAACACGATGATCATAGGGATCGTGGTGATCACGCTCGCGGCGAGGACGACCTCCCACTCCATCTCGCCGCCCTGCCCAAACTGGTCGAGGACGGCTTTGAGGCCCCGGGGAAGGGTAAACAACGCCGGGTCGCGCAGGTAGATCAGCGGTCGCATCAGCTCCGACCAGCTCGCCTGCACCTCGAATACGAAGGTAACGATCAGCGCCGGCCTGGCCAGCGGGACCGCGATGTGCCGGAACAGCCCGAAGTAGCTGGCGCCATCGATCCGAGCAGCCTCGAACAGCTCCCGCGGCAGCCCGAGGAAGAACTGGCGCAACAAGAAGATGTAGAAGGCGCTGCCGAACAGGTTTGGCGCCCACAGCGGAATCTGGGTGCTCTCCAGGCCGATCTGGTCCCAGATCAGGTACACCGGGATCATCGTCACCGCGGCCGGCAACATCATCGTCGCGAGTACCAACCCGAAGAGCAAGTTGCGGAACGGGAACCGGAAATACGCGAACCCGAACGCCACCAGGGCGCTGGCGATGGTGACCGAGATAGCGGCCGCGAGCGTCACGGTGGTGCTGTTGAGCACCCAGCGCAGGATCGGTGCCTCGTCCCAAACCGTCACGTAGTTCTCGAACGCCCATTCCCGTGGCCAGAGCCGGTTGTCGAAGACGTCCGAGCGGGGCTTCAACGAAGCGGTGACCAACCAGACGAACGGATACAGGAAGATCACCGTCGCGCCGATCAACGCGATGATGCGCAGGACTTTGATGACAGGTCGGCGTGGAGTCAGCGTAGGCGGTGGGGCTGTCCGCTCCGGTTCCTTCGGTGGGCGCGGCAGCGTGATAGCTCCCTCAGTCCGGCTCATCGGGTTTGCCCCTCGTAATAGACGAACCGGTTACTGAGCCGTACCTGGATCGCCGTGACGATCATGATGATGACAAAAAGCAGCCAGGCCAGGGCGGAGGCATATCCCATGTGGAAGAACTGGAAGGCCTGCTGGAACAGGTAGATGACGTAGAACAGCGCGGCGTCGCTGCTGAACGCCGCCGTCGCCCGGTTGCCGAAGAACGCGGTGTACGCCTCATCGAAGGTCTGGAAGGCGGCGATCGTCTGAATGATGAATGTGAAGAACAACGCCCCGCTGATCATGGGCAGAGTCACATGGCGGAATTGCTTCCACGGCGACGCGCCGTCGATCGCAGCCGCCTCGTAGAGATCCTGCGGCACGTTGTTCAGCGCCGCCAGGTAGATGATGACCGTGCCGCCAAGCGCCCACAGGGCCATCAAGGCCAGTCCGGGTTTGACCCATGGTCCGTCGGTCGTCCAGTTCGGGCCGTCGATCCCGACGAGCGCGAGGGCCCGGTTGACGATGCCGAAGTCTCCGTTGAACAGCAGGAGAAACAAGATGCCGACCGCCACCGCCGGCGTCATGACCGGCAGGTAGAAGACGGTCCGGAAGAAGCCGACGGCGCGCCCAACCCGCAGCAGCAGCATGGCCAGGGCCAGTGCCGTCGCCATCGTCAACGGAACCTTCATGACGGCGAAGACGAACGTGTTCCACAGCGCCCGGCGGACCCGTGGGTCCCCCATCATCTCTTGGAAATTCTCGGTCCCGATGAGCTCGGGCTCATTGATGATGTCGTAGTTGGTGAACGCCAGGTACAGGCTGTAAATGATGGGACCGGCCGTGAAGACGACGAACCCGACGATCCACGGCGACAGAAACCCGAAGGCGGCCATTGTCTCCCGGCGCCGCCCCGGCGACGAGCCCCGGCGAGCCGGCCGGAGCCGGCTCGCCGGAGCGGTCATGGTGGCCACGTCAGCCCGCCGACGCAGCGTCGAGCGCTTCTTGAGCGTCCTGCTGTGCTTGCGCCAGCGCTTCCGCCGGCTCCTGTTCTCCCGCGAGCACTCGGTTGACCGCGTTCTGCCAGGCGGTCTGGAACTCTGCGCTGGCTCGTGAGCTCGGCAACGAGAACGCCGCCTCCTGCGCATCGAGCACCGCCTGCACCGCCGGTCCGTAGGTGCCTTCCTCCAGGTTCACCAGCTCACCGAAGATGGTTTCGTCGGCAACGCTGTTGCCGGTGTAGACACCGGTAAACGCCAGACCTTCCGCCTCTCTCGCCTCGGCGCGTGCCTCGGCGGCTGCGATCCAGGCATCGGAACTGGTCATTGTCTTGATGTACTCGCATGCCTGCTCGGGAGAGTCGCCGCCGGTGGGAATCACCCAGGCGCCACCGGTGACGAAATCGACCGGCTGCCCGTCGACCCCCATGAACGGCTTCGCCGTCAGCGCGACGTCAGGGGAGTTCTCGTTCAGCACGTTGAGATACCAGTCCTCCATCGGGAATACGCCGAGCTGGTTGGACGCGAACTGGTTCTGGGCCCCGAAGAAGTCCCACGAGTCGCGGAAGGACTTGAACGCCCCCCAGCCGCCCTGCGCGTCGATGAGGCTGACGGTGTAGTCGAGCGCCTCGACGACGGCCGGATCGTCGAGATTGGCCTCGGTACCGTCTTCGCTGAGTAGGTCGACGCCGTTCGCCTTGGCCCACAGCGGCAGGAACTCCGGAATCTTCGGGTCGAAGCCGATACGGGTAACGGTGCCACCGTCGACGACGGCCATCGCTTGGGCGGCGTTGCTCAACGCCGCCCAGTCGCTGGTGTCGATGTCGTCAGGGGTTAGACCAGCCTCTTCGACGACCGCGTTGTTGATCAGCACAATTCGGTTGTTGTAGAACTCGGGCAACCCGTAGAGGGTGCCGTCAAGCGTCACTTCGGCAACGGCGGGCTCACGGTACTGGCTCATGTCGACGTCGGCGTTTTCGACGCAGTCGGTGAGAGGCATGAGGGCGCCGCGCGCGGCGAACGTGCCGACCAGCTGCCGGTCCATCGTCACCATGTCGGGTGGGTTGTCCGACGCGACCGACGAAAGGAACTGCTGCTGGTCGAAGCCGCCTTCGATCACCTGCACCTCGAACGGGGCGATCGCCTCGACCGCCATGTCATGGCGCACTTGGGCAACCTCGTCGCCCAGGGTCAAGCCCATGGTCTCGAGGCGGCCGCCGGTCGGTTCGCCGTCGCCGGCAGCGTCGCCCTCGTCGTCTCCGCCGCCCACCCCCCCACAGGCAGTCAGCGCCAGCGCCGCACCGAATGCGGCCGGAATTGCTCGGCGAATTCGCATCTCCACTCCAATGCTGAGAGGGCCCGGACTCGGGTCCGGAATGTCGTGAAGTGCTACGACCGGCCACTTACCCGGCTGAAGCGCATCTTGCACGTGCAAGTCGCTACCCGGAAGGGCCTCTAGGAGTTCGTAATGGGCGCCGTAGGGTCGGCAGGGTGGACGAGCCGGCACCGCCGCGGTACTCGCTGCGCGGCCCGTTGGCGTTGTCGCGAACCGGTATAGACCGGGCCGGGCACTTGCGCTCGGCCGAAGACTGGCTGGAATCGGCGTGGAAGGACCCGCGCAGCCGGGCGTTCGTGGTGGCGGACGGCGCGGTAGCGGTGCTCGACGAGGCGCTGCTGCTGGGCGCGCCAGGCGACTTGCCGGAGGGCGAGCGGTTCTTCCTCGGGTTGGACGACGACGGCACTGCGTTCTTCGCCGTGCACGTGGCCGGGTCGCATCCGGACGCCCGTGCGGTCGGGTTGCGGCAGGCTGCGCTACGTCTGGGCGATCGGGACGTGGGGCTGATGGTGCACGCCGTCGCGCTCGCGAACTGGCACGAGAACCATCGGCACTGTTCCCGGTGTGGCGAGCCGACGACCGTGGCGCTGGCTGGGCACGTCCGGCGGTGCCGCGCCGACGGCTCGGAGCACTTCCCGCGCACCGACCCGGCGGTGATCGTGCTGGTGAGCGACGGCGACGACCGGTGCCTCCTCGGCCGGCAAGCCCGCTGGCCGGCCGGCTGGTACTCGACGCTGGCCGGCTTCGTGGAACCCGGTGAATCGCCCGAGCAGGCGGTGGCCCGGGAGGTTGCCGAGGAGACGGGGGTCGCCGTGGTCTCCTGCGCGTACGCGGGCAGCCAGCCGTGGCCGTTCCCCTCCAGCCTGATGCTCGGCTACTACGCGATCGGTGACGGGGTCGAACCGCGCCCAGACGGCGCGGAGATCAGCGAGGCGCGCTGGTACAGCCGGGCCGAGCTGCTCGACGCTGTAGGCGCCGGCGAGGTGCTGCTGCCCCCGGCTATATCCATCTCGCGCCGGCTGATCGAGGGCTGGTACGGCGCCGAACTGCACTCCCGTCCCCGTTAGCCCAACCGGCCGAGTGGTCGCCGCACCGCTCTGGAATGACCACGTACACCACCCCTGTGGGTACATCACCAGGCCTGCAGGCCCGGTGATGTACAGGTACGGGTGGTGAACGTGGTCATTCCAGAGGGTTCGGCGGGCTCCTGGAGACACGGGGTACGGCGGCGTGGCGGCGTAGCGGCGTGGAGGCAAGAGGCGGCACAGCCGCCGCCGCGGTGGGTCGTGTAGATCGCGGGACACGGGGTGGGTCGGCCCGGGGTGTCAGGATGGCGGCCGTGCGGAGCACAGCCGGCGTAACACCTGCGGAAGCGGTCCTCGAGGCGCTGGATCCCGAGCAGCAGGCGGTCGCGACGACGCTCACCGGCCCGGTCTGCGTCATCGCCGGCGCGGGCACCGGAAAGACCCGGGCCATCACGCACCGCATCGCGTACGGGGTGCTGAGCGGTAGGTACGATCCGCACCGGGTGCTCGCCGTCACGTTCACCACCCGGGCGGCCGGCGAGATGCGCGGGCGGCTCCGCGTGCTCGGCATAGGCGGCGTACAAGCGCGCACGTTCCACTCGGCCGCGTTGCGGCAAGCGCGGTACTTCTGGCCGCAAGTCACCGGCCGTGAGCTGCCGGCGGTTACCGACAGCAAGTTGCCGCTGGTCGGTGCAGCTGCGAACCGCTGCCGCCTCCGCACCGACCGCACCCTGCTGCGCGATCTCGCGTCGGAGATCGAGTGGGCGAAGGTCACGAACGTCGGCGCGGACGCCTACGTGCCGGCCGCGGCGGCAGCCGGCCGAGTGGTAGCCGGCGTCGACGCCGACACGGTGGCGCGCGTCTACGCCGCCTACGACGAGAGCAAGACCGAGCGCGGCCTGCTGGACTTCGAGGACATCCTGCTTGCCGCCGTCGGCCTGCTCGCTACGGAGCCCGGCGTGGCCGAAGCGGTCCGGGCGCAGTACCACCAGTTCGTGGTAGACGAGTACCAGGATGTGTCGCCGGTTCAGCAGAAGCTGCTCGAGCTGTGGCTCGGTGATCGCGACGACGTATGTGTCGTGGGTGATCCGGCGCAGACGATCTATTCGTTCGCAGGGGCCAGCGCTGAGTTCCTGGGGGGCTTCCCGAAGCGCTTCCCCGCGGCGCAGATCGTCCGGCTGGTCCGCGACTACCGGTCGACACCGCAGGTAGTCGCCACCGCCAACGCGATCGTGGCCCGTGGCGACGACGCTGCCACGCGCACCGGCGTCCGCCTGCAAGCCCAGCGCCCAAGCGGGCCGGAGGTGACGTTCGCCGAACACCCGGACGAGGTGGCGGAGGCAGGTTGGCTGGCCGGTGAGGTCGCCCGGCTCATGGAGAAAGGCACGCCGGCGCGCGAGATCGCAGTCCTCTACCGGGTCAACGCCCAGTCCGAGGCGTACGAAGACGCGCTCGCGGCAACCGGCGTGCCGTACGTCGTCCGCGGCGCGGAGCGGTTCTTCGAACGAGCCGAGGTGCGTCAGGCAGCGATGCTCCTTCGCGCCGCGGTGCGATCCGGCGACCCGGCGACCCGAGATGCGCCCGACGCCGCTGCCGCTACGTCGGCCGTGCTCACCGCGGCCGGTTGGTCGACCAGTCCGCCGGCTGGTGCGGGCGCCGCGCGAGAGCGCTGGGAGTCACTGGCCGCCCTGGTCGCCCTCGCCGCGGAAGTTGCCGCGAGCAACCCGGACGCCGGGTTGGCCGACGTCCTCGCGGAGCTGGATCGGCGGGCGGCGGCGCAGCACGCTCCGGTCGCCGACGGCGTCACGCTGGCCTCGCTGCACGCGGCCAAGGGCCTGGAGTGGGACGCCGTGTTCGTGGTCGGCTGCCACGACGGGACGCTGCCCATCTCCTACGCCGATACGCCGGCGCAGCTCGCCGAGGAGCGCCGGCTGCTTTACGTCGGCGTGACGCGGGCCCGGCAGTGGTTGCGGATCTCCTGGTCACTCGCCCGCACGCCGGGGGCCCGGCCTAATCGGGGGCCCAGCCGGTTCCTGGCCGGAGTGCGGCCCGCCGGCACCGCCCGCGGAACCCCTGGAGTTGAGCCGGGCAGCACCCGGCGCGCGATGTCGCGAAGCGTTACCCGCTGCCGGGTGTGCGGTGCGCCGCTGTCTTCTGCCGCGGAGCGCAAGCTGCGCCGCTGCGCCGGCTGCCCATCGTCAGTCGACAAAGCGCTGTTCGACCGGCTGCGAACGTGGCGGCTGGTCCGTGCCCAGGAGCAGAAGGTGCCGGCGTACGTCGTCTTCACCGACGCGACGCTCACCGCAATCGCCGAGGCGCGACCGGCCGACGAGAATGCGCTCGCCGCGCTACCAGGTGTCGGCCGGACCAAGCTGGAACGCTACGGCGCGGACGTGCTCGAGCTGTGCCGGGCGGCGGAGCAATGACGGCGTCCCTCCCCTCCGGCAAGCGTGGCGGCGACCGAGTATGAGTAAGCGAAACAACAGCGCACCCCAGCCTGAGCGTGCGGCGACAAATTGGTTGCTCCCCGTGTGCGCACAGGTCTAGGGTCGGCACATCTGTAACTGCGCACCGGAGGGGAGGTCACGTGGACAGCATGCTGACTCGCATCAGGCTGTCTGCGCCGATGGCCTCCGCCCGGCGGACGGCCGCCCGCAGTGTGACGCCGACCGCCCAGATGCCGACAGGTGAAGTGCGTCCACGCCCGGGTGGCCTGGCACTGACGGCGCCCACGTTCGGCAACCAGGACCCGGTACGGGTTTGGCCCTGGAGTTCGCCGGTGTAACGCCTACCGGCGCCTCCCAGGCCGTGGACCCGACACACCGGGCCGCGGCCGTTTTCGTGCCGCCGTCCGTTTCACGCCATGTCCACGACGGATCGGAACCACGAAGGGAGGTGACCCGTGATGCTGGCGAGCGTTCTCGACCGAGCGGTCGAGAGCGAGGCGGCGATACCGTGCCGGGAGGATCCTGAGCTCTGGTTCGCCGAGTCGCCCGCCGATGTCGAGCTCGCCAAAGCGCTGTGCCAGGAATGCCCGGTAAGGGCCCCGTGCCTGGCTGGTGCGCTAACCCGGCAGGAGCCCTGGGGAGTCTGGGGCGGTGAGTTGTTCATCGGTGGACTCATCGTCGCGCGGAAGCGCCCGCGCGGCCGACCGCGCAAGACGGACGTGGCGGCCTGACCGCGGACATCTCCTCACCGTCGATGCCGGTGTTTCACGTCGGGTCCGCGGCAGACGTAACAATGGACCACGTGCACAACGTGACATGCGACTCGTGCAGCGCGGTCGCGGAGGGTGTCGTGACCCCGTTGGGCTGGGTAACGACGGTCGACGACGGCCGCATGCGCCATTTCTGCGACCGGTGCTCGCGGCAGAACCTGCGCGCGATCGAGGCGAAGCTCGACCCGGCCTGGTGGTAGCAGCCAAGCGGCCCGCGGGCGCTGCCTGAGGCCACCGGCGTTCTGGCTCAGCGGGCGTTCTGCTCGGCGGCGGTGAATACCGGCTCCGCCCACGGTCGGCTTCGTCGGCCACGGAGCGACGACGAACCCGAGCGAGGGACGAGCGAGGTCCGTGTGCGGCCGGTGAGTTGCACGCCTGACCACACCCGAGTCGGTATTCACCGTGGCCCTGAGTGCTGCGGATCAGCCGGCGAACCCCGGCAGCCAGCGCTCGAGCTCGGCGCGGAACGGTGCCTCGCAGTCCAGCTGCGACAGCACGCCGAGACCACCGATCCAGACCCGGTGGATTAGCAGGTACGACGGCGGCAGGTTGAGTTTCAGCCCGATGGTGTACCCCGGCCGGCGTGGATCGTTGATCCGGGCGAACTGCTCACGCATCCAGGCACGGGTGAAGTGGAATCGCTCGACGGCGGCCGGCTCCAGGAACGGCGCCAGGTAGTCGTAGAGCTCGTCCGGCTCGATGTGGATGTGTGGCTTTACGAAACCTTCGTCGCGCAGCCCGTCGAGCATCTCGTCGACGTCCCCGGCAAGCGCTCGGCGCATCATGTCACCGATCGACCGAGGGAGGCCTTCGGGCAGGCGGGCCACGGCACCGTAGTCGAGCACGCCGAGCCGGCCGTCCGGCGTCATCCGATAGTTGCCCGGATGTGGATCCGCATGCAGCAGCCCGGCCCGCGCCGGACCAGAGAACAGGAACCGAACGTAGAGCAGCCCGGCCCGGTTCCGTTCCTTTTTGCTGCCCGCGGCGATGATGCTCGACATCGGCCGTCCGTCGAGCCAGTCGGACACGAGGACCCGCTCGGTGCCGTGGACCAGGTTCGGGACGGTGAACTCCGCGTCGCCGGTGTAGGCGAACGCGAACCCGTCCTGGGCGTCGGCCTCCATCCGATAGTCGAGCTCCTCGATGACCCGGTCCCTGAGCTCGTCGAGCAGCGGACCGACGTCCATACCGGGCACGACGGAGCCGATCACCCGGCCCAACCTGGTGATCTGGTTGAGGTCCGCGCGCAATGCGTCACCCGCACCGGGGTACTGGATCTTGACGGCGACGTCGCGGCCGTCGTGCCAAGTAGCCCGGTGCACCTGGCCGATCGACGCGGCGGCAGCGGGGACGTCGTCGAAGGCCTGAAACTTGCGCCGCCAGTGCGACCCCAGCTCTTCCCGTAGCACGGTGTGAACGACCTTCGCCGTCATGGGCGGCGCGGCGTCCTGCAACTTGGTGAGCGACGCCCGGTACGGTCCGACCAACTCTTCCGGAAGCGCGGCCTCGAAGAACGACATGGCCTGACCGAACTTCATCGCGCCGCCCTTGAGCTCACCGAGGACGCGGAACACCTGGTCCGCGGTGCGCTGCTGCACCTCCGCGGCGACGGCTTCGGCCGGCCGGCCGCCGAGCCGCTTGCCGAGGCCCAGCGTCGCCCGTCCGGCAATCCCGAGTGGCAGCGCGGCGAGCTTCGCGGTCCGGGTCACCGCCCGGCGCGGCAGATCAGCCACAGGTGCATTCTCCCTTCTGACCGTTCCGGAATGACCACGTTCACCACCCCTGCTCGTACATCACCAGCCTGCAAGCCTGGTGATGTACCGGTACGCCTAGTGATGGAGTCCGCCACATCGGTGCCATCACCCGGCCGCCGCCATGCACGCTTGCGATGTGGGCAAGCCTGGTGATGAAGCCGGTGAGCACGGGAACGGGTGAACCATGGCGGCGTCCAAGCAGCGAGCCGGGGAGCGCCTCGCGCGCTACCAGAGCAAGCGTGACTTCACGCGCACGCCCGAACCGGCGGGTGCGCCACTCCCTGCCGCCGCCGACGGGATGCGGCGGTTTGTCGTGCAGCGGCACCGGGCCCGCCGGCTGCACTACGACCTGCGGTTCGAGATCGACGGCGTGCTGGTGAGCTGGGCGGTACCCCGGGGCCCGACCCTGGACCCCACGGCCAAGCGCACCGCGGTCCACGTAGAGGACCACCCGATGGAGTACCTGGACTTCGAAGGCGTCATCCCGTCTGGCGAGTACGGAGCAGGCGACGTCATCGTGTGGGACCTGGGTACATGG
>JACVRX010000036.1 GCA_014534205.1 Jiangellaceae bacterium | reverse complement strand
TTCTGGTTGAAGTCGACGAAAACGCCCTGCCGCTCCTCCTTCCACCACTTGCTCGTGGCCAGATCAGGTGCCCGGTTCTCGACCTCGCGGGCGATGGTCTCGGCGGCGAGCCGAACGTCGCGGTACAGCCAGCGTGGCTCGATACGCACGAAGATGTGGAATCCCCGCGAGCCGGACGTCTTCGGCCAGCCAGTCAGCCCGTAATCGTCCAGCACGCCGCGGGCGACCATGGCGACTTCGACGATCTGCTGCCACACGACGCCCGGAACCGGGTCGAGGTCGATGCGCAGCTCGTCCGGCCGGTCCAGGTCCTCGGCGCGGACCGGGTGCGGGTTGAGGTCGACGCAGCCGAGGTTGACGACCCAGGCCAACGCCGCGGCGTCGCGTACGACGACTTCGGCCGCACTGGTGCCGGACGCGTAGCGCAGCTCGGCGACCTCGATCCAGTCCGGGCGGTTCTTCGGCGCGCGCTTCTGCCAGACCGCCTCCTCGCCGATGCCGTTGACGAACCGCTTGAGGATCATGGGCCGACCCGCAACTCCGCGCAGCGCACCGTCGGCGACGGCCAGGTAGTAGTTGACGAGATCGAGCTTGCCGATGCCGAGGTCGGCGAAGACTGGCCGGTCCGGGTTGGTGATCGTGACCTGCCGGTCGCCGATCTCCAGCACCTGCGAAGCGGCCATGGCGATCACGATATGGGCTGTATCTGCGGCCGGTCTGGAGCACTCTGGTAGCCATGGGCCGTTTGGATGCATTGCAGAACATCAACCGCGACGCCACGCTGAAGGAGGAGATCTTCACCCGGCTCGCGGAACGCGAGGTCGTCGATCGGGCTGAGCTGGCGGGGGCGCGCCCGAGCCGGGCAAGCGTCGACGCCGCTCGTGCACTGATCGAGGACCCGCCGGAACGGCCGCTCGACCCCGGCCTGGAAGCAATCATCTTGGTACTAGGGCGGCCGGTGCTGTTGGTACAGCACGACGACTTCGACGTGGCGACGCTCGACACCGATACCTGGCGGTCGCGGCTGGAGCCGGCCCGCGCTGCGCTGCGCTCGGCGATCTCGTCGGTCGGCCGGATCGAGGTGGACAACAGCCCCCGGTTCGACTGGGTCGGCACCGGCTGGGTGGTCGCGGACGACGTGGTCGTCACCAACCGGCACGTCGCGGCGGAGTTCGCACGCCGGGAAGGCGACGGGTTCGTGTTCCGGAGTTCGTTCCTCGGTGAGATGGCGGCCCGAGTGGACTTCAAGGAGGAGTTCCAGGGGCCGAACCCGGCCGAGTTCCGGATCGCCGAGGTGTTGCACATCGAGGACGACGGCGGGCCGGACATGGCCTTCCTGCGGGTGGCGTGGAGCGACGGCGATGCCGATGCGCCGCGGGCGCCGATCCGGCTCGCAGACGGCGTGCAACCCGGTGGCGGCATCGCGGTGATCGGGTACCCGGCGAAGGACACCAGGACCCGGATCCCGGACGAGATGGACCGGATCTTCGGCAACGTCTACGACGTCAAGCGGCTGGCGCCCGGTGAAACGACTGCAGTGCACACCGGCGAGCAGCTGGTCACGCACGACGCCACCACGCTCGGCGGCAACTCCGGCTCCGTAGTCGTCGATCTGGAGACCGGGTCGGCGACCGCCCTGCACTTCGCCGGTAGGGAGCGGGACCGCAACTTCGCGGTGCCGGCGCCGGTTGTGCGTGCGAGGCTTGCCTCGGTGCTGGGCATGCGGCAGGCGCGGCGCGCGCCGGTCATGGGGCCGTCCAGGCCCGTGGTCACTGTCGCCGACCTGGCCGGGCGGACCGGCTACGACCCGGGCTTCCTCGGCCCGCTGGTGACGCATCCGGCGCTCCGGCCGGGGCTCGCCGACGCGCTGGCACCCGTCGACGGACGGGACGACGGTCTGCTGGACTACAGCCACTTCTCGGTGCGCATGCATCGGGATCGGCGGTTGGCGATGTACACCGCGGTGAACATCGACGGTGCCTCGGCCCGGAACGTGCGCCGGGCCCGGGACAAGTGGGCGATGGATCCACGCCTGGACGAACGGTTCCAGGTGGGCAACGAGCTGTACGAGCGGAACCGGCTTGACCGCGGCCACCTGGTGCGCCGGCTGGACCCGGCGTGGGGCGACACGTTCGGCGTCGCCGAGGCTGCCGCAATGGACACGTTCTTCTATACGAATTGCAGCCCCCAGCACGAGACGCTCAACCAGCAGCTGTGGCTGGGCGTGGAGGACTACATCCTCACCAATGCCGACGTCCACGACCTGAAGGTGAGCGTCTTCAGTGGCCCGATCTTCCGCGACTCCGACCGGCGCTACCGCGACTTCCTGGTGCCGGAGGACTACTGGAAGGTCGTCGCCGTGGTCGACGACCAGTTCGGCGAGCTCTCCGTCACCGGGTACGTGGTGAGCCAGCGGGACTTCATGGACGACCTGGAGTTCGTGTTCGGGCCGTACCAGACCTACCAGGTGTCCGTGGCGACCATCGAGGGGCAGACCCAGCTCGACTTCGGCGACCTGAAGTCCTTCGACCCCCTCGGCCGCGTGGAAGCCGCCCCCGTCCGCCGCCTGACAACCCTCTCCGACATCGTCTTGTAGCGCTTCGGGAGTGACCGGGTGATGGCCGGCCAGAAGGACGGGCCGTGCCGGCGTCGACGAACGCGCCACCGCCCTCCGCAAACCCGCGGCGGCCTGATCACCGGGCGCTACGCTGACCCGCGTGCCGGCGCAGATCCCCGAGCGGTATGCCTTCCTCGGACCGGAGGCGACGTTCAGCGAGGCGGCCGCCCGCTTGCTCCCCGCGGCCGGCGCGCTCGTCCCGGCACCGACCGTTCCGGCGGCCCTCGACGCAGTGCGGCAGCGCGAGGTCGACGGTGCGGTGGTGCCGGTAGAGAGCTCGGTGGAGGGTTCGGTCAACGCCACGCTGGACGAGCTGATCCGCGGTGAGCCGTTGGTCATCGCTGCCGAGGTGCTGCTCCCCGTGGCGTTCGCGTTGCTGGCCCGCCGAGGCACGGTGCTCGGATCGGTCCGCCGGATCGTCACCCACCCGGTGGCGGAGGCGCAGTGCCGCCGCTGGGTGGCCGCGAAGCTCCCCGGCGCGCACATCACCGTCACCACGTCGACGGCGGCCGCGGCCGCGGCGGTTGCCGTCGGCGAACCGGGACCGGACGGGCCGTTCGACGCCGCGATCGCGGCACCGTTCGCGGCCGAGAAGTACGGCTTGGAGACGCTTGCCACCGCCATCGGCGACTACCCGGACGCGCTCACCAGGTTCGTGCTGGTGACACCGCCGACGCAGCCGCCACCGCCGACCGGAGCGGACCGCACCAGCCTGGTGGCCTTCATCCGCGACGACCATCCGGGTGCGTTGCTGGAGATCCTGGAGCAGTTCGCGACCCGCGGGGTCAACCTCACCCGGATCGAGTCGCGACCGACCCGCAACGGCATGGGCCGCTATTGCTTCGCTGTCGATTGCGAAGGCCACGTAGCCGACGCCCGCGTCGGCGAGGCGCTGATGGGACTGCGCCGGGTGTGCGCCGACGTCCGCTTTCTCGGCTCGTATGCCCGCGCAGACCGGGTAACCGGGTCGCTGGCCCGCGGCACCAGCAACGCCGACTTCACTGCTGCCGAAGAGTGGCTCGGCCGCCTGCGAAGCTTCGGTGCATAGCGCGGTCATCGGTCGGCCCATCACGACGATCTTCCCGACACTGCGATGCAGATCGTGCCCGGGGATCAGCTAACGGCGCGTGGCAAAGCGGCGGTCACCATCCCGCGCCGCGGCGGAGCGACGGAAGCTGCGTGACTACCAACCGAGTTCCTTGACCAGGTAGACGCAGCGATCGGCGAACCAGGTCTCGCGGCCGGACGCGTCCTCGTCCATGAAGCCGGTGTCGTACTCGCCGTGCGACCACGGCCGGTAGCCAAGCCGTTCGTACAGTGCGCGGGCGCGGGCGTTGTCGACGCTCACGGCGAGCCCGAGGGCCGAGTATCCGCGCTGTCGGACGAGTTCCTCGGCCTGGTGGATCAGGGCAGTGCCGATACCGCGGGACTGGAGCTCTGGGCGCACCCCCAAGCCGTTGACGTCAGGCATCAGCGGGATCCGACCTCGTACCGCGGCATGGTCGCTGCCAGTCCAGCGCAGATTGAGGTGCCCGACCGGCTCGTCTCCAGACCAGGCGATCAGATAACTGCTCCGGCCGGCCTGTTGCTCGGCGAACCGCCGCCGGTGGTACAACCCCGGCGGCAGCACGCGCCCGAGTGCTGCGATGTCGCCGGCTGCGCACAGCCTGAACTCGAGCACTGGCTGAGGCTGCCGCACGGCTGCCATCTCGGCAGGCTAGCGACCAAAGCAGGTTCCTCAATAGCGAGATTCTCGCCAGACAGCGCGATGCAGCCTGTTTACGGGAGTCCACGCTTTCGGGGCCCGCAGTCCTCGGGCGAGACAACCCATCGGTCACACCCAGCCCTGGCCGACGTCGAACCGCTCGCACTATACGTCGACGGCCGGGGGCAGCGCTCGTGAGCCGATCCAGGCGCGCGGCTCGTTGGCCGTGACCAGTGGTTCAAGTTCCGTGGAGACACCTGCAGCCGGCGCGCTCACGAGCCGAGCGGCGTCCGGTTAGGCCGCATCTGCCTCCGCTACCCGTGCTGGCCTGCTGCAACGCGCCCGGTGGTCGTGAAGATCGTCGTGCAACGGGGTGGGCGCCGCTGAGTCAGCGCACTGTGCAGTCGATCTTCACGACCGGCCGGAGCATGATCGGAATCCGCCGAGCAGGGTTCAACAGCGCTGGCTACGCTGGCGAGGTGCTCGACATGCGCCTGATCCGGGAAGATCCCGACCGAGTGAGAGCCTCCCAGCGGGCACGCGGCGAGCGTCCGGAAGTCGTCGACGAGCTCCTCGCCGCCGACCAGGCCCGACGGGAGGCGCTTGCGGAATTCGAGCGGCTGCGGGCCGAACAGAAGGCGTTGAGCAAGCAGGTCCCGTCCGCGCAGGGCGCGGAGAAGCAGGCGCTGCTCGACAAGGCCAGGCACCTCTCCGCCGCAGTCAAAGCGGCCGAGGCCGCAGCCGCCGGCGCCCAGCAGCTCTACGACCTGAAGGCGCTGGAGCCGGGCAACGTGATCGAGGACGGGGTCCCGGCCGGTGACGAGGAGAACTACGTCGTGCACCGCGAGGTCGGCGAGCGGCCGGCCCTCGACAACCCCCGCGACCACCTGGAGCTCGGAGAAGCACTGCGCGCCATCGACGTCGCCCGCGGTGCCAAGACCTCCGGTTCTCGCTTCTACTTCCTCACCGGAGTCGGCGCGCTACTGGATCTCGGCGTCCTCGAGCTGGCCATGGCCAAGGCACGCGAAGCCGGCTTCACCCCGGTGATCCCGCCCACGCTGGTGCGGCCGGAGATCATGGGCGGCACCGGCTTCCTCGGTGCACACACCGAGGAGGTGTACCGCCTGCCCGCCGACGACCTGTACCTGGTCGGAACCAGCGAGGTCCCGCTTGCCGGGTTTCACGCGGACGAGATCCTCGACCTGTCCGGCGGCCCGCTGCGGTATGCCGGCTGGTCCGCCTGCTACCGGCGCGAGGCCGGCGCGCACGGGCGGGACACCAGGGGAATCATCCGGGTCCACCAGTTCCACAAGGTGGAGATGTTCTCGTACTGCCGACCCGAGGATGCCGTCGACGAACACCGCCGGCTGCTCGGCTGGCAGGAGGAGATGCTCGCTGCGATGGAGCTCCCGTACCGGGTCATCGACTGCGCCGCGGGTGATCTGGGGCTGAGCGCCGCCCGCAAGTTCGACTGCGAAGCCTGGCTGCCGTCCCAGCAACGCTTCATGGAGGTGACGTCGACGTCGAACTGCACGACGTTCCAAGCCCGCCGGCTCGGCATCCGCGAGCGCACCGGGAACGGCACCCGCCCGGTCGCCACGCTGAACGGGACGCTCGGCACCACGCGATGGATCGTCGCCCTGCTGGAGAACCACCAACGATCCGACGGCACGGTGCGCGTGCCAGCAGCGTTGCGTCCGTACCTCGGCGGGCACGAGCTGCTCGAACCGGTCGCGTGATCGGTACATCGTGGCAGCTCACACCCGTCGCGCTCGACGTCGACGGCATGGCCGCGGTGGGCCGCGGCGACACCCACGCGGCCGGGCTCGCGAACGCGCGCACGAAGCTCGGCGTGAGCCGGCTCGACGTCCTGGCGGTCGGCGACGGGCACAACGACATGGACACGCTGGCCTGGGCGGGCGTCGGCGTGGCCATCGGCAAGGCGCCGGACGACGTCCGCGGGGGCGCCGACGTCGCGTGCAAGAGCGTCGATGCGGACGGGCGTGAAGTGCTGCTGGACGAGTACGTCGAATGAACCTGCGGCTCATCGCGACCGACCTCGACGGCACGGTGCTGCGCAGCGACCTCACGGTGTCCGAACGGACGAGGCAGGCCTTGCAGGCGGCCGAGCAGCACGGCGTCATGGTGATCGTCGCGACCGGACGCCCGCCGCGCTGGATGCGACCGGTGGCGGATGCGCTCGGGCACACCGGGTTGGCGGTGTGCGCCAACGGCGCGATGGTCTACGACATGCATACCGAACGGATCCTCGAGCACACACCGATCACCCGGGAGGTCGTACTGAAGGTGGCGGCCGCCGTGCGCGCCGCGGTGCCCGACGTGGCGTTCGCCGTCGAGACGTACGACGCCGGGTTCGCCCGGGAAGATGCGTACCAGTCACGGCCGGACATCAGCATCGGCTGGGACGACGTGCGGGTCGGCGCGTTGGAGGATGTGGTCGGCGACGACGTCGTCAAGCTGCTGGTTCGGCATGCGCACCTGGACCCGGACGGGTTGCTGGCGGCGGCGCGCCAGGTGGCGGGCGATCTGGCCGAGCTGACCCACTCCAGCCGCTCTGGTTTGGTGGAGATCTCAGCTGCCGGTGTGACGAAGGCGGCGACGCTCACCCGGATCGCCGGCGAGCGCGGCATCCAGGCCGAGGAGGCCGTCGCGTTCGGCGACATGCCGAACGACCTGCCGATGCTGGCGTGGGCCGGGCGCGGGTACGCGATGGCGAACGCACACCCGGCGGTGCTGGATGCAGCTGAGCACGTCGCGCCGGCGAACGACGACGACGGCGTCGCGGTGGTCGTCGAGGAACTGCTCGCTGATTCACACCGCGCCGGCTAGAGGTACATCCCGCCGCTCTGCCGCTGCTCTCCTTCAGCCTGGGCAGGCGGGCGCGGCGACAGGTTGACTGTCGGCGCGCCGGGCGGCAGTGCTCGGCGCATCTGCTCGAGCTGGGCGCGGGCGGCCATCTGCTGCGCGAACAGCGCCGTCTGGATGCCATGGAAGAGCCCCTCCAGCCAGCCGACGAGTTGCGCCTGGGCGACGCGCAGCTCGGCCTCGGTGGGCACGGACTCCTCGGTGAACGGCAGGGTGAGCCGTTCCAGCTCGTCGACGAGTTCCGACGCCAGGCCGTCTTCCAGCTCGTCTATGGACGCCCGATGGATCTCCCGTAGCCGCATCCGGCTGGCTTCGTCCAGCGGCGCGGACTTCACCTCCTCGAGCAGCTGCTTGATCATGCTGCCGATCCGCATGACCTTCGCCGGCTGCTCCACCAGGTCGGTGAGTTGCCGAGCGTCGCCTTCCTCGGCTGCGCCGGCGGGGGGCCGTGCCGATTCCACGGCCATGCCCTCCGGGCCGACGACGACGACGCGGGGTTCACGTTCAGACTGGCGCTCCGGCTGCGGCTCGGCTGGGCGCTCGGTGGGCTCACTCATGTGGCCCATCCTTGCGAAGTCCGCGAGCATTCGACCATCTGGCACGTTGAACCTCTCCAGAAACCCCGCGAACCGGGCGCGATCGCAGTGGTGCAGCATGCCAATTGCGCGCGGTCAGGGGTGCCAGTCGGGAGCGCGGCGGAAGCGGAGGAACCGCCGAGACGCCGGCAGCGTCCTATGGTCGGGCCGGTTGGAGTGAGGTCGGGTGGTCCGGTGCGTGTTGCCGCAGTCGTGTCGACGCTGGTTGCCGTCCTCGGCATCGCGGCGTGCGGCGGGCGCGCGGGTAACGACGTGGCTGTGCCCGCGGCGGAGCCGCCAGCGGCCGAACCAGACGTGGTGGGCGTCGTGACCGAGGTGGTGCCGTTCCAGCCGGTCACCGAGGGCTGCGTGACTCCAGACCCGGGCGCCGATCCGGACGTTCCGGTCAGCAGCACGGACCCGCCCTTCTGCACGGATCCGGATTCCCCGGTGCTCGGCACCGTCCTGGTGGAGGAGGACCCGGACGCCGACTCAGGGGACATCAAGATCACCTTCACCGTGGAAGCCGCCACCACACTGCTGCGCGAGGGTCCGGACGGCTACCGGGCGGTCTCCTTCCGCGACCTGGCCCCGGGCCTGACCGTCGCGGCGTGGGCGGACGGCCCGATCGCGGAGTCGTACCCTGCTCAGGCCGGAGCGGCCGCGCTCGTTGTCCGGTCGGGCTGAGAGCCGTCCCAGCCGGCAGTCATCACCAGGCCTGCCCGTACACCACGGGACATGCACATGAGCCCGGCGTTCCGGTAACTGGTGTTGGAGGCGAGGTCGCCGTGGCACCAGGTGTGTGGTCCACATGGGCGAGGAACAGCTCCGTGGCGCTCCTGCAGCGGCGCGAAATCGAGGTGCAGTTGCCGTCGTGCCCACTCGTGGTCTTCTGAAGACGACACGGCTCGGGCCGATTCTTGAGCAGGGTCAAGGCGATTCGGAAGACATACGGGTCTTTCTCGTCGTCAGGGTGGCCGGGCGGAGCGTGGTGGGGCCCGGGTTCGCACCAATAACGCGTAGCCAGCTGCGGCGCCTGGCCAGCCTCTCGGAGCAGGCGTCCAGCGCGCAGTCAGGGACGCCGCGTCGCGCAGCTCGACCGCTTCCCGCCTCCCCTCGGCGCGGTAGCGCGCTGGTGAAACCCGTAGCGATTCAGGTCAAAGCCACTTACGCGACCGCCAACAAGTAGCCTCACCAGTACGGTCTCTCCCGGTTCGCAGGCACCCACGGCGAAAGGCGGCGCGATGGCGACAACCCGCAAGCTGTACCGCAGCACAGCCGATCGCAAATTGGCCGGCGTGTGCGGTGGCCTGGCTCAGTACTTCGACATCGACGTGACGTTGATCCGGGTGCTCTTCGTCGCACTGGCCGTCTTCGGCGGCTCCGGCGTGGTGCTCTACCTGGCGATGTGGATCATCGTCCCCAACGAGCCATAACACCGCTGCGGCCAGCTGGGCCCGAGCCGAACGGCGAGGAGGGTTGGGACGGCGGCTGGCCGGACACCTTTCGGTGTACCGCTCCGTGCCGGAGACCAGGCCGCACGTTCGATCAGTTCGGGGCAATCGGTCAACTGCGACACCCCGACGGATCGAATGCGACTCGCGAGACGCTTCGCCGAGTCGGCTATGACTGACGATCCGGGTTGGCTTGAAGGCGCCCTCGTGCCATGACTTTCTTGCTATGCGCGCCATCTAGGCGACTGCTCGAACCGGTAGTCCGGCTCGGCCATCCGGAACCGCTCGGTGGACGCGACCTGACGGCATCTCGTGAAGGATCTTCGTAGTCTCGGCGGCAGGATGGACTGAATCCCTCATAGCTGGTTCACGGAGGTGCTGGCTGACGGATGGACCCGTCGCTGGACGAACTGAGCGCGTTGGCGCGCCGCCTGGCGAACGCCAGCCGGCGGGCGATCCTCGGCATCACCGGTACCCCGGGTGCCGGAAAGTCGACGCTGGCGCATTCCATCGTCGCCGCCATGGGGGAGGCGGCTCGGCTGGTCGGCATGGATGGGTTTCACCTCGCAAAGGTGGAGCTCGACCGGCTGGGTCGGCAGGAGCGCAAGGGCGCGCCGGACACGTTCGACGGCTACGGCTATGTCGCACTGCTTCGGCGGTTGCGCGACAACACCGAGCCGGTCGTCTACGCGCCGATGTTCGACCGATCCATCGAGGAGCCGATCGCCGGCGCGGTACCCGTCGAGCACAACGTGCCGCTCGTCGTCACCGAGGGCAACTACCTGCTCGTCGACGAGGGTCCGTGGTCCGCCGTCCGCCCGCTGCTCGACGCGTGCTGGTACGTCGAGGCTCACGAACCGACCCGGATCGCCCAGCTCGTCGCGCGCCACGAGCAGTTCGGCCGGACACCGGTTGCGGCTCGCGCCCATGCCCTGGGCAGCGACCAGCGCAACGCCGAACTCATTGCTGCCACCCGGCGCCGCGCCGACTTGGTCGTCACACGGTGAGCAGAACCTTCCCGACGTGCTCGTGCGCTTCGACGACGCGATGCGCCTCGGCAACCGACGAGATCGGCAGCACCCGGTCGACCACCGGACGGACGTCGCCTGACTCCAGCAATGGCCACACGTGCTCCCGAACCGCCGCGACGATGGTCGCCTTCTCGGCGGCCGGCCGGTTGCGCAGCGTGGTGGCGATCAGCGCTGCGCGCTTGGCCATGAGGGCGGAGAGGTCGAGCTCGGCTTTTCGTCGGCCCTGCAGCCCGATGACGACCAGCCGGCCGGACGCCGCCAGCACCCCGACGTTCCGCTCCAGGTAGGCAGCGCCGACGACGTCCAGGATGACGTCGGCACCACCGCCATCGGTAGCGGACCGCACCACGTCGACGAAGTCGTCCGTGCGGTAATTGGCCAGGACCGTCGCGCCGAGCGAGGCACAGCGAGCGAGCTTCTCGGCCGACCCGGCTGTGACGGCGACCGTCGCGCCGACCGCGCGGCCCAGCTGGATGGCGGCTGTGCCGACCCCACCGGCTCCGCCGTGCACCAGCAGCACTTCACCGGGTTGCAGGTTGGCGATCATGAACACGTTGGACCAGACAGTGCAGAACACCTCGGGCAATGCGGCCGCAGTGAGCAAGTCCAGGCCCCGCGGCACCGGCAAGAGCTGACCGGCCGGCACGGCGACTTTCTCCGCGTACCCGCCACCGGCGAGCAGCGCACACGCCTGGTCGCCGATCGACCAGCCGGTAACGGAGCTGCCGATGGCCGACACCGTCCCGCTGCATTCCAGTCCCAGCCAGGGTGGCGCTCCGGGTGGCGGTGGATACCGACCCTGTCTCTGCAAGATGTCGGCCGGGTTGACAGCGGTGGCGACGACGTCCAACACGACTTCGTCCGGAGCGGGCGCGGGGTCGGGAACGTCTTGCCAGGCAAGAGCTCCCGGACCACCGGGTTCAGTGATGACGACTGCGCGCATCTACTTGTAACGACCGCCGTCGCCCTCGTCCCCAGCCTCCGCGGGCACCTCGTGGGTACCCGGCCGGGGCGCCCACGGCAGCTCGTGCGACGGGCGGACCACGACCAAGCGGTCGCCGCGGACCAAGTGGCCGACGGCTGGATCGTGGTACGGCAGCAGGTTCCCGTCGCGGACCACCGCGAGCACCACGTCGTTGACCCGTTTCGGTACGAGTCCTTCCTCGCGCGGCGTGACGGCCCGCTCCGCTACCTCCAAGCCGTGACCGCTCGTGATGAGGTCTTCGAGCACGTTGCCCAGCGCGGGGCTCACCGTCGCCAAACCGAGCATGCGGCCGACGGCGTCAGACGAGATGATCACGGTGTCGGCGCCGCTCTGCCGGATGAGCGACATGTTCTCCGCCTCCCGCACCGCGACTACGATCTCGGCCTTGGGGTTCAGCTGCCGCGCGGTCAGCGTGATCAGCACGCTGGTGTCGTCCCGGTTCGCTGTGACGATCACCTGTTCCGCCACCGGGACTCCGGCACGCCGAAGGGTCTCCGCTCGAGTCGCGTCGCCCACGACGCCGACCAACCCAGCGGCGTTGGCTTCCTGGATCGTGCTCTCCCGGTTGTCCACCACGACGATACGCTCCGTGGGCACACCGTTGTCCTGCAGCGTCGCCACGGCGCTGCGGCCCTTGACGCCGTAGCCGACGATCACCGTGTGGTCCTGCACGGTCCTCCTCCACCGATTGAGCCGCATCTGCTCACGCCCGCGCGAGGTCAGCGCCTCCAGCGTCGTTCCGACCAGCACGATGAGGAAAAGCACCCGAAGCGGCATGACGAGCACGACGTTGACCAGCCGCGCGGAGTCGCTGATCGGTGTGATGTCTCCGTAGCCGGTCGTCGAGAGGCTGACCGTCGCATAGTAGATGGAGTCGAGCAGGTCCACCGAGCCGTCGACGCTGTCGCCATAGCTGTCGCGGTCCAGCCAGACGATGAACACGACAACCGCGAGCACCGCGAGCGCCACCAGGACTCGCCGGATGATCGACCGCACCGGATCCAGCCGGCCCATGGGCAACCGGACGAACTCGTCACCGTCCACGGATCCGACGCTAGTCCACCAATGGAGCAGCTGATCACGCGCTCAGGCGGTCGGTGGTCGCCACCCACGCGCGAGGTCGGCCGCCGCCGCGGTGGCCGCCGCGGTGGCCGCACTGCCACCGCCGCGGCGGCCTGCGGCGTAGCCGGCCACGAACGTGGTGACCGGCGCGGCCGGCCGGTCCACGTTGTGTGCCGCGTCTCTGGCCAGGTCGAGTACAGCGTCGACGTCGACGTCGCCGACGGGTACGTCCAGGGCCGCACACAGGCTGCGCACCCATTCCTCCATTGACGCGGCTCCTCTCAGCGCGGTCCAGCGCTCGAGCTCTTCCGGCGTGTCGATGTCGGCGGCAGCATGGCCGGCTGGCACAAGTACGACGTCGAGCCGTTCCAGGATCTTCCACATCGGCTGGTTCTGCAGGTCGCCTATTGCGGAAATGGCCCGGTCGAGGGCGGGTCGGCGGTAGGCGGCGAGCAGCGGATGCAAGCTTCCGGTCGGGTCCGTCGCGACCGCGCCGGCCATGGTGTCGTCGAGGGTCTCGCGCAGCCGGCGGACCAGGGCCGCATCCACTGCGGGCAGGTCGCCCGCAAGCACCACGATCACGTCCGACCCGGCCGGCAGCGCAGCCAGTCCAACGCGGAGGGCTGCCAGCGGGCCGGAGCCGGGCGGCGACTCCCGGGTCCAGCGCACCGCGACCTCGGTGGGCCGCCGCGGCCCGACGACCACGATGTGCCGGGCCCCGGCGCACGCCGCCAACGCCCGATCCAGCAGTCTCCGGTCGCCCACCCGCAGCGCCGGCTTGTCTACGCCGCCCAGCCGGCGGGCAGTCCCGCCGGCGACCACCACGGCGTCCCACACGCTGATCCCGTCCCGCTCAGCTTGATCGAAATCTTGCCGCTGGAGTAGCTACACCAGTAAACAGACTCGGATCTCGTCATGGCTCTGCTTTGATAGCGGCGTGCAAGTCGCCCTGGTGCAGTTCGCGGCGACGACGGACCCGGTCGCCAACCTGGAGCTGGCCGACCGGCTGCTGAAGGGGTTCGACGAGGCCGACCTGGCCCTGTTGCCCGAGGCCGCCATGCATGACTTCGGGCCGCCCGAGCTGCCGCTCGGGCCCGTCGCGCAACCGCTGGACGGGCCGTTCGTCGCCGGGCTGGCCGCCATCGCCCGCTCCCGTGGCGCCGCGGTAATCGCGGGCATGTTCGAGCGCGCGGACGACCCAGACCGCCCGTACAACACCCTGGTCGTGATCGGCGCGGACGGCGCGCTGTTGGCGTCGTACCGCAAGACGCACCTGTTCGACTCGTTCGGCCATCGCGAGTCGGACAAGTTGTCCCCCGGCCGCCCGCACCCCGTAACGGTCGACCTGGCCGGCGTCCGGGTTGGCCTGCTGACGTGCTACGACCTGCGTTTTCCCGAGCAGGCGCGGGCACTCGTCGACGCGGGCGCGCAGCTACTCGCGATCCCGGCCGCCTGGGTGAGCGGGCCGCTCAAGGAGGACCAGTGGACGACCCTGCTGCGTGCCCGGGCGATCGAGAACACGGTCTACGTCGCCGGCGCGGCGCAGTGCGGCCCGCAGTACTGCGGGCGTAGCGCGCTGGTGGACCCGATGGGCGTCGTCGTCGCCGGGCTGGTCGAGGCGGAAGGTGTGGTCAGTGGGCCGGTGGAATTGGACCGGGTCACCGACGTCCGCGAGCGCAACCCGGCGCTACAGCATCGGCGCTGGACAGTGGTGCCGCGGGACTAGTTCCAGAGCCGGACGCCGCCGACCAGCCCTCTGTCGTTCGGGACGATGGTGATGTCGCGGCCGAGAGGCCTCGTCAGGTGCTTTGCGCCGCCGCCGCCGACGTAGAGCTGGTCCCACCACAGGACCGGCTGTAGCGTCTCGATCGCGCGGATCACCCGATCGGTCCAGCGGTCCGCGCCGATGCCCTTGCGGGCGTGATGGCCGAGCTGCTGATCGTACGTCTGACCGCGGCGAAACGGCGCCTGCGACAACTCCAGCTTGGGCAGCAAGCGGCCGCCGTCGAATAGCGCGCAGCCCAGCCCGGTCCCGAGGGTGAGCAGTACTTCGAACCCCTGCCCGGTGATGACCGCCATCCCGGCTACTTCGGCGTCGTTGAGAACGCGGGTCGGCCGGCCGAGCGCCTGCTCGAGCGTAGCCCGGATGTCGTGGCTCGCCCACTGCCGCAGCAGCTCCGGCCGGACCGCGGTGAACGGCCCGGCCGCGGTCACGTAGTGCGGCGTGGCATACACGATCCCGCCACGCACCATGCCCGGGAAGCCGACCGAGACCCGGTCGAAATGCTGCCCGGTCTTCGCCGCTAGTTTCACCACCGCGGCCGTCATCACGTCCGGCGGGCACGGATACGGCGTCCGTAACGTGACGCGCTCGCTGACCGGACGCCCCTCGTCGTCGAGCACGATCGCCTTGAGCCCCGTGCCGCCGCAGTCGACGGCGAGAGTGCGCGCCTTCGCCACAGGGGGGACGGTAAACCCGCGCCCCGCGCGAGCGGAGACTACCCGCGGATCAATCGCCGCCGCGGATGTCCTGCGCGTACGCCTCGAACACCAGGTCGGCACCGCGCTGCCGGTGCCGTACCAGCCGCGCCACCAGGCTGGTGCCTTCTTCGCGGATTAGCTCGATGCGCTGCGCGTCGGAGTCGGCCAGACCCTCGATCAACTTCGCGAGTGCGCCGATGGAGATCCGGATGTCTATGTGCTCGGCGGCGAGGCGCCCTACGCCGAATCGCAACCGCGGTTCGGTACGGAGGATGTCGGCGTATATGCCGTCCGGACCCTCGGTCGCTGCGATGTGATCGTCGAACGCAGTTGCCAGCCGGTCGGCTCGCGCCTGGACCCGAGCGCGCCACACCGGATCGCCGGCGGGCGTGGCCAGCGCCTCCTCCAGCCCGTTGATGGCCGCGAGCAACTCCGCGCGGCGAGTACGCGCCACGCTCACCGGCTCGGGCACGGGGTGCGTCATCGGCCCACCTCCGGCTCCGGCCGGTCGTCGTTGCTCCGATGGTCCTCCCGGCGGCCGGTCCGGTAAAGGCCCCGCCCAGCATCGGAGACCGCGGGCCGTAATCGACTGCATCAGAACAGGACCGCGGCATGGGAAACTGGATCGTGGAGGGCTGCCGGAGAGGCCGAACGGGGAACTCTTGAAAAGTTCTAGGGCGGGGCCCACTCCGTCCTCGTGGGTTCGAATCCCACGCCCTCCGCCGTGTGATCTCTCGGGACATCGGAAAGGGTCTGAACCCTCAGTTTGCGGGTTCGGCTGTTGATCGTTTCGGGTTGGTCCGGGTGGTCGGCCGGTTGCCTGGTAGCGCTTGGTGGGGTCGAGGACCAGCGGGCGTAGCAGTTCGCCGGTGGTTGCGTCGATGATGCGGATGTCGAGGTCGTGGACCAGGGTCAGGACGCGGGTTCGGGCGTGGGTTCGGCCGATACCGATGTGGTGTAGCGCGCTCGGCCACTGGCACGGTGACGCGGATGATCTTCCTTCACCCGGCACTGGCTGCCGGAAAGCGAACGGCACTCCCCGACGGCGTGCATGGGCGTCGGTTCATGAGAGCGGATCAGGAGATGACTGCCAGTCTGCTGTTCTCTAAGGTTCAGTTGGGTTTAGCCAGGTCAGATCGGCTGGGATTCTTGCCAGTGCGGTCTGGTTCGGTTTAGTTGTGGCCTGTGGAATGACTGCCAGAATGACCAGGTGAGCAAGCGATGAAGCGGTGTGCTGCGACCGCACCGGTTGCCTTGTTCTCTGGATCGGCGGGATCCCTGCTGGGCCCATTGGTGCACCACGTACCGGCCCATTCGTAGATCTACATAGAGCTGTCCCGCTTCGGCAGGCCTCCTTTTGGGCAACGGGCCTGGTGGCCGGTACAGCTTCGCCGCCACGAACGAAGCAGCCAAGCAGCGAGGTGGTGATCCGTAGGGGATTTCCCAGCTGGCGGCCTTGAGCCGTTGCAGCTGCGGC
>JACVRX010000068.1 GCA_014534205.1 Jiangellaceae bacterium | reverse complement strand
ATACGAGCCGGTCCGTACGGCCGGGACGTAGGCAGCCACCGGCGCAGCGAGCGGCGGCACGGCGAGACCGAGCCCGGCCAGGCGTTCCTCCGGGGTCACTCCGGTTCCCCTCGCGTCGCGTCCTTGCTCACTGCGCCTTCTCCCGCTTCAGGTACGCGACGACGTTCTCCGGGTTCGGTCCAGGGACCACCTGGACGAGCTCCCAGCCGTCCTCTCCCCAGTTGTCGAGGATCGCTTTGGTGGCGTGCACCAAAAGCGGCACGGTCGCGTACTCCCACTTCGCCATGGCGCGGAGCCTACTTCGCTCGATCATGGGCACGCCGCCCGCGGCCCGCCCCGCAACCCGGTCCGCACCTCCGCCTCAACGTCCGATCGGCTGGAGGACTTTCAGCACCAATCACGCCAAGAACTACGTTGATGTCCGACCGCACGATTCTGGGCGGGCGGCCCTCATCGAAGTGTGGAGGCCGTCCACCCGGTGCTGGGGGTGCCGTGGCCGAGTCACGCGACGTGCTGGCCCGGGCGGCGTCGGAGCCGGATGCGGTCGTGCACTACGGGCCCGGGCCGGAGCAGCTGGCCGACCTGCGGTTTCCCGACCGCGGACCTGCGCCTCTCCTCGTGCTGCTGCACGGCGGGTTCTGGCGCCCGGAGTGGGACCGCCGGCACACCCGTCCGATGGCCGACGGGCTGGCCGCGGCCGGCTTCGCGGTCGCGACGCCGGAGTACGCCCGCACCGGCCATGGTGGCTGGTCGAGGACCGCGGCGGACGTGGCACGCGCGGTCGCCGCGCTTCCGGATCTGGTCGCGGCGGTACGCCCGGACGTGGTCCACGCCGCCGGCGCGGTGCTGGTCGGTCACTCGGCGGGCGGTCAACTGACGCTGTGGTGCGCGAGCAGCGGGTTGCCCGCGCCGTACGTCGGCGTGGTCGCGATCGCTCCCGTCGCCGATCTCACCGCAGCACACCGGCTCGATCTGGACGCCGGCGCCGTCGCCGCGCTCCTCGGCGGCTCGCCGGAGGAGGTACCGGATCGTTACGCCGCCGCCGACCCGTGCCGCTTGACGCCGCCGGCATTGCCGGTCGTCGTCGTCCACGGAGCTCGGGACGAGCAGGTGCCGCTGGAGCTGTCGCAGCGGTATGCCGCCCAGGCGGGAGCAGACCTTCGGGTCCTTCCCTCGGCGGGCCACTTCGACCTGATCGATCCGAATTCGCCCTCCTGGCTCCACGTCCTCGAGTCCATCAGCGACCTCTGTTACCGCCCCCCGCCGCGTTGATCACGGTGGGGTGCTCGCACTTCGATCAACGAACGCGGCCATCCCGGCATGATCGACGGGCGTGCTCGGGTGGTGCCGGGCGCGATCGTGCTCGTCGAAGATCAGCCAGGTCCGCGTCCCGCGCACGCCGGGCACGTCCTGGATGCGTTCCAGCACCACGTGCCGCAGCGCCGCGTTGTTCGGCGCCCGCACCAGCACCAGCACGTCGAAGTCGCCACCGACGAGCGCGAAGTGCTCGACGTACGGCAGCACGCCGAGCGCTGCGGCCACCTCCCTCCAGGTGTTCTGCTGGATGGTGAGCAGCACGTAGGCGCTGGTGCCGAGGCCCGCCCGCTCGTGGTCGACCTGTGCGGCGAAGCCGGTGATGACCCCGTCGGCGATCAGCCGGTCGACCCGGGCGTACGCGTTGGCCCGAGAGACGTGCACGCGCTCGGCCAGCGTGCGCATGGAGATCCGGCCGTCGTGGGCGAGTTCGTCGAGGATCCGGCGGTCGACGTGGTCGAGCTCGCGAGCCGAACGTCCGGTACGCCAGGCCGACGCCACCTCTGTCGGAGACAATTGGTCGGTCATCGAGTCCTCAGCGGGCCAGTTGTCACTGATTTCGTCTGATTGTAGCGATGACCATCTCGGCGGGCAGAGGATTCGTAGTCAAACACTGTGGACAGACCACAGGGGTTGGTTGCCTCATGACGACTTCCGCGGAACTCCCGGCGGCAGAAGTGGTCGGCTCTGCCGCCGCCCGCCTGCTCCCTGCCGACACGCCGATCCGGTTCCTCGACCACGACGGCCGCCTGGTGCCGGACGCCGGGCACGGCCGGTACGCGATGCCGCGCACCGAGCTGCTGACGGAGGCCTACCGGCGGATGGTGCTCGGCCGCCGTTTCGACGCTCAGGCGACCGCGCTCACCAAGCAGGGCCGGCTCGCTGTCTACCCGTCCAGCCGCGGGCAGGAGGCCTGTCAGATCGGCGGGGTGCTGGCGCTGCGGGACACCGACTGGATGTTCCCGACGTACCGGGAGTCGATGGCGCTGGTCGCCCGCGGCATCGACCCGGTTCAGGCGCTGACCTTGTTGCGCGGCGACTGGCACTGCGGCTACGACCCGCACCTCACCCACACGGCTCCGCAGTGCACACCGCTCGGCACCCACCTGCCGCACGCGGCCGGGCTGGCGTACGCCGCCCGCCGGCGCGGCGAGGACACGGTCGCGCTGGCGTTCGTCGGCGACGGCGGCACCAGCGAGGGCGACTTCCACGAGGGGCTGAACTTCGCCGCGGTGTTCCGGGCGCCGGTCGTCTTCCTGGTGCAGAACAACCGGTACGCCATCTCCGTCCCGCTGGTGAAGCAGACGGCAGCACCGTCGCTCGCGCACAAAGGCATCGGCTACGGCGTGCCCAGCGAGCAGGTCGACGGTAACGACACCGTCGCCGTGTTGGCAGTGCTCTGCGCCGCGGTGGAGCGGGCCCGCAATGGGCACGGGCCGTTCCTCGTCGAGGCGCACACGTACCGGATCGAGCCGCACACCAACGCCGACGACGCGAGCCGCTACCGCGACGCCGCCGAGGTCGCCGCGTGGCAGCGCCGGGACCCGGTGGCCCGGCTGGAGAGCTTCCTGCTCGCCACCGGCGCGCTGACCGACGAGGACGTCGGCGCCGCCCGCGAGCACGCGGAGGCGTACGCGTCGCAGCTGCGCGACCGGCTGCTGCATGACCCGGAGGTCGACACGGGACAGCTCTTCGAGCACGTCTTCGCCGAGCCGACGCCGCAACTGCGCGAACAACGCCGGTGGCTCGAGGAGGAACTGCGAGGCGAGTCCTGATGGCGATCACCATGGCGCAGGCGCTCAACACGGCGCTGCGCGACGCGATGGCCGACGACGAATCCGTCGTCGTGTTCGGCGAGGACGTCGGCCCGCTGGGCGGTGTGTTCCGGGTCACCGACGGCATCGCGCGCGACCTCGGCGACGACCGCTGCTTCGACACTCCGCTCGCCGAGAGCGGCATCGTCGGGTTCGCGCTCGGCATGGCGATGAACGGGTTCCGTCCGGTTGTCGAGATCCAGTTCGACGCGTTCGCCTACCCCGCGTGGGAGCAACTCGTGTCCCACGTCTCCCGGATGCGCAACCGCAGCCGCGGTGCAGTGGGCGTCCCGCTGGTCGTCCGGATCCCGTACGGCGGCGGCATCGGCGGCGTCGAGCACCACAGCGACAGCTCGGAGGCCTACTACGTGCACACCCCCGGCCTCAAGGTGGTCATCCCGGCCACCGTGCCGGACGCCTACTCGCTGCTGCGTGAAGCGATCGCCGACCCGGACCCGGTCATCGTCATGGAGCCGAAGAAGCTCTACTGGTCCAAGGCCGACGTCGCCCTGCCGGTGCGTACGGCGGGGTTCGGCAACGCCGAGGTCCGGCGGCCGGGCGACGACGTCACCGTGCTCGCGTACGGCGCCGCGGTGCCGGTCGCGCTGGAGGCGGCCGAGGTGGCCAGCGACCGCGGCCGCGAGCTGGAAGTCCTCGATGTGCGCACGCTCGTTCCGTTCGACGACCAGACCGTGGCCGAGTCGGTCGGAAAGACCGGTCGCTGCGTCGTCGTCCACGAGGCCGCCGGGTTCGCCGGTGTCGGCGCCGAGATGGTCGCGCGGGTGCAGGAACGGTGTTTCCACTCGCTGCACGCACCGGTACTGCGGGTCACCGGGTTCGACATCCCCTACCCCCCACCCATTTTGGAGCGGTTCCACCTGCCGAACGCGGACCGGGTGCTTGCGGCGATCGACCGGTTGCAGTGGGACGACCAGCCCGACCCGCGCTGGCTCACCGAGGTACCGGCGTGACGTCGGCGCCGGCAGTGGACCAGCACACCTTCGTGCTGCCGGACCTCGGCGAAGGGCTCACCGAGGCCGAGATCCTGGCCTGGCGGGTCGGCGAAGGGGACGATGTCGCAGCCGACGACGTCGTGGTGGAGGTCGAGACGGCGAAGGCGGCGGTCGAGGTGCCGGCGCCGTACGCCGGACGGGTCCTCGAGTTGCACGCGCAGGTCGGCGACGTGGTCGCGGTCGGTCAGCCGCTGCTTACCGTCGGATCGCCGACCGGGCCGGACAACGAGTCCAGCTCTTTGAGGGCCACGTACCGCCAGCCGGACGGAGACTCCGGCGCCGTGCTGGTCGGATACGGCACCGGGCACGCGCCGGCGCGGCGCCGCCCGGCGACGTCCCGGCGGATGGCGCCGCGAGTGATCTCGCCGGTTGTGCGCAAACTGGCCCGCGATCGCGGGCTGGACGTCGCCGCGCTCACCGGCTCCGGACCGTCCGGCGTGGTGCTGCGCCGCGACGTCGAGGCCGCCGCGTCCCCAGCCGAGCCGCGGGCGGACGAGGTACGCATCCCGTTGCGCGGCGTGCAGCGCGCCATGGCAGAGAAGCTGGTGCGCAGCCGGCGTGAGATCCCAGACGTGACCACCTGGGTCGACGTCGACGCGACCGGCATGCTCGACGCCCGGGACGCGCTGCGCGCGGCGCACCCAGACCGGCCGGTCGGCATGCTGGCGCTGCTCGCCCGGTTCGTCGTCGCGGGACTCCGCCGCTACCCGGAGCTCAACTCCCGGATCGACGGCGAGCAGATCGTGCAAGTCCGCGAGGTGCACCTCGGAATCGCTGCACAGACCGCCCGCGGCCTTGTCGTGCCGGTGGTCAAGGCGGCCGACCGGCTCACGACACTGGAGCTGGCCGACGCGATCGCCCGGCTCACCGACCTGGCACGGGACGGGCGGCTACAGCCCGCCGAGCTCACCGGCGGCACGTTCACGCTCAACAACTACGGCGTCTTCGGAGTCGACGGCTCGACGCCGATCATCAACCACCCGGAAGCCGCGCTGCTCGGCATCGGGCGAATCGTCGACAAGCCCTGGGTGGTCGACAACGCGCTCGCAGTCCGCAAGATCACCCAGCTCTCCCTCACCTTCGACCACCGGGTGTGCGACGGCGCAACCGCGGCCGGCTTCCTGCGCTACGTCGCCGACTCCGTGCAGCGCCCGCTCGCGCTCCTCGCCGACGTCTAGACACGTTGCGCTGCTGGAATTACCACGTACACCACCCCTGCCGGTATATGACCCGCATATGACCGCACGCGGGCCGGGTAGCTGCGTAGGCCGCGACGCCGTCGGCGTTGAGTCGCCGGCCTCCCCTACGCTCGGCAGCCATGGGCGACTGGGAGGGCGTGCGGCTGCACGTTGTCACCGGAAAGGGCGGCACCGGCAAGACGACCGTCGCGGCCGCGCTCGCTTTGGCACTGGCCGCAGGCCGCCGCCAGGTGTTGCTGGTGGAGGTGGAGGAACGGCAGGGACTCGCCCAGCTCTTCGACGTACCACCGCTGCCATACGAAGACCGCAAACTCGCCGTCGCGCGCGGCGGCGGCGATGTCTACGGCCTGGCGGTGGACAGCCGGGAGGCGATGTACGAGTACCTGGACATGTACTACCGGTTGGGCCGAGCCGGCCGGGCGCTGGACCGGTTCGGCGTGGTGGAGTTCGCGACGACGGTCGCACCCGGCATGCGGGACGTGCTGTTGACGGGTAAGACGTATGAGGCCACGCGCCGCCAGCGACCGGACGGGACGCCGGTGTACGACGCGGTCGTGCTGGACGCGCCGCCGACCGGGCGGATCGTCCGGTTCCTCAGTGTGAACACCGCCGTCCGATCGCTCGCTCGCATCGGGCCGATCAACCGGCATGCAGCCGCCATCACCGCCCTGCTGTGCTCGCCCGAGACGGCCGTGCACACGGTCACGCTGTTGGAAGAGATGCCCGTGCAGGAGACGGCGGACACCGTCGCCGACCTGCAACGCGCCCACATTCCCGCCGGCGCCGTCGTCGTCAACCAGGTGCGGCGACCGCACTTGGGCAGCCGGGACCTGGCGGCAGCGCGGCGCGGCCCATTGGACCACGAGTCGGTCGGGAACGGATTGCGGGCAGCCGGTATGCCGGCCTCCGCCGGGATGGTCAACGAGCTTCTCGAGGAAGCAGCAGCCCATGCCGAGCGGGTTGCGCTGGAAACGCACCAGCGCGCCGCCGTCGCGGCACTTCAACGGCCGACGTACGAGCTTCCACAGCTGCCCGACGGCGTGGATCTCGCCGGGCTCTACGAGCTCGGCGACTCACTGACGGCACAGGGCGCAGCATGAGCGCGCCGGCAGCCCGGCCGTTGGACGTCGATCGGCTGCTCCTGGACCCGAGAACGCGCACGGTGGTGTGCTGCGGTTCGGGCGGCGTCGGGAAGACGACGACGGCCGCCGCGCTCGCGTTGCGCGCCGCCGAGCAGGGCCGGCAGGCCGTGGTACTGACCATCGACCCCGCCCGGCGACTCGCCCAGTCGATGGGCCTCACCGAATTGGACAACACTCCGCGCAAGGTCGACGGCGTAGACCTGACGGCCGGCGGCCGTCTCGACGCGATGACGCTGGACATGAAGCGGACGTTCGACGAGATCGTCGAGTCACACACCACACCGGACAAAGCCCGGCAGATACTCGCCAACCCGTTCTACCAAGCGCTCTCCTCGTCGTTCGCTGGCACGCAGGAGTACATGGCCATGGAGAAGCTGGGACAGCTGCGCAGGCGCGACGAGTGGGACCTCATCGTCGTGGACACGCCGCCGTCTCGTTCGGCGCTGGACTTCCTGGATGCACCGCAGCGACTGGGCTCGTTCCTGGACGGCCGGCTCATCCGCTTGCTCGTCATGCCGGCTCGGACCGGTGGCCGGGCGTACTTGCGGATCGTCCAGGCCGGCTTCGGCGCCGTCACGACGGCGCTCACCAAGGTCCTCGGCAGCGACCTCCTGCGCGACGTACAAACGTTCGTCAGTGCGCTGGACACCATGTTCGGCGGATTCCGCGAACGCGCCGACCAGACGTACGCCCTGCTCAAGCGCCCGGAGACAGCATTCGTCGTCGTCGCCATCCCACAGCCAGACGCGCTGCGCGAAGCGTCGTATTTCGTCGAGCGGCTGGAAGCGGATGGCATGCCGCTCGCCGGAGTCGTACTGAACCGCATGCACCGCAGCGGGACTCGGCTGGGCGAACACCAGGCATCCGCCGCAGCAGAAAGGCTGGAGGCGATGCGCGGGCACCGGCTGACCGCGTCACTGCTGCGGTTGCATGCGGAGAACCTGCGAATCGCCGCCCGGGACAAGCATCTCGCCGCTCGGTTCGTCGCCGCTCATCCGGCAGTGCCGGCCGCGCAGCTGCCTCCACTGCCCGGCGACGTCAACGACCTGGACGGGCTGCGCACCGTCGGCCGGCTGCTCGCGCCGCTGCGCTGATCACCCCGCCTGGGCGACGTGCTCGTACTCAATCCGAGCCGCTTCCAGCAACGCCCGCCACGACGGCACGCGCGGCCGGCGGCGCAGGACGGCCCGGCGCTCGCGTTCGGTCATCCCGCCCCAGATACCGAACTCGATCCGGTTGTCCAAGGCGTTCGCCAAACACTCCGTGCGCACTCGGCAGCCCATGCAGACAGCTTTCGCGCGGTTTTGCGCCGCGCCGGGCACGAACAGCGCGTCCGGCTCAGCCCTGCCGCAGGCCGCCTCCCGCTCCCAGTCGCTGACCCACCTCATCGCTCTCCCCCGTGCAAGGCGAACCACCCGGCGTCCCCCGTCCCAGTGGACCCGCCCTTGATCGACGTGGGAGCAGACTAGCGGCATACCCCGCTACAGAACAGAGCCCGAACCGATCATTCCGCCCGGACGACACCAACCGCAAGCCCAAGGGAACCGTCCGGAATGACCACGTACACCACCCCTGTCCGTACATCACCAGGCCTACAAGCCTGGTGATGTACGGGACAGGCCTGGTGATGGCCGGTGGCACCGAGTGGCGTGTGCTCGCCCGCCCTCGCGCGGTGCGATCACATAATGTGCTCCCATGGCGTCTCTACGCCCTGGGGCGATCGTCGCCGCCATGCGACGGTCGCTGCTCGTCGTCGGGGTCAGCGGGCTTGCCGGCGTGCTGGTGGCGGGGATCGCCCTCCCGGTCGCAGCGAGCCTCGGCCTGGCCGCACGGGAGAGCGCTGAGGCATTCTCCGACCTGCCGGCCGAGCTGGAGTTCGAGCCGCTGGCGGAGCGGTCGCGCATCGCCGACTCGACCGGCAAGACGCTGGCTTACTTCTACGAGCAGAACCGCAGATACGTCACGCTCGACAAGATCGCCCCGGTGATGCGCGACGCCATCATCGCTATCGAGGACCGGCGGTTCTACGAGCACGGGCCCATCGACTTGCGCGGCACGGCCCGCGCTTTCGTCAACAACCTGGACGCCGGGGAGATCACCGGTGGCGGATCGACTCTCACCCAGCAATACGTCAAGCTCGTCCTGTTCAACCAGGCAGATACGGCCGAGGAGCGGTACGCAGCGATCATCAGCAGCGGGCCGCAGGGGTACATCCGAAAGCTGCGCGAGCTGCGGCTCGCCGCCGCCGTGGAGGACCAGCTCACCAAGGACCAGATCCTGGAGCGCTACCTCAACATCGCGTTCTTCGGCGGCGGCGGGGGCAGCGGTGGCGGTGCCTACGGCATCGCGGCGGCGGCCCAGCTGTTCTTCCGCACAACCCCGGACAAGCTCACCTTGGGCCAGGCTGCGCTGCTCGCCGGACTGGTGCAGGCGCCGTCGGAATACAACCCGATCGACAACCCGGAGAAGGCGCTCGGCCGGCGAAACCAGGTCATCACCGAGATGGCCGAGCTAGGAATGATCACCGAAGAAGAAGCCCGCCAGGTACGGCAGTCGGACCTGGACCTGACAGTCACCCGCCTGGTGACGACATGCCTGCCGTCGTGGGCACCGTTCTTCTGCGACTATGTGGTCCACGAGATCAGGCTGATGCCGGAGCTCGGCAAGACCCCGGACGAGCGAGAGCGCACCCTGATGCGCGGCGGCCTGACAGTCCTCACCACGCTGGACCCGGAAGCACAGAAGGCGGCCGCCGAGGCCATGTCCGACCGGATCGCGCCGACCGACTCGGCCGTCGGCACGATGGCGATGGTCGAACCGGGGACTGGTTACATCAAAGCGATGGTCAACTCGCGCGGCTACGGCGAGAAGAAAGGTCAGACCTATATCAACTACGCCGTCGACAAGCAGATGGGCAGCGCGGGCGGCAGCAACGGGATCCAGGCCGGGTCGGCGTTCAAGCCGTTCGTGCTTGCCGCTGCCATCAAGCAGGGCATTTCCCTGAACACGACCATCCGCGCACCGCAGGAACTCGACATGGGCGGCGAGAAGTTCCGGGTATGCGCAGCCAACGGCGACACGGTGTACACGACGGACGACGACTACAGTCCGAAGAACTCGACCGGAAGCGGCGAGTTCAACCTGAAGACCGGTACCGAGCGATCCGTCAACACGTTCTACGTGCAGCTCCTGCAACGCACCGGAATCTGCGAGCCCGCGATGATCGCCCAGAAGTCAGGCATCTACAAGCAGGTGCCGCACACCAAGGAGCCGCAGCCGCTGGACCAGGTCGCATCCTTCACGCTGGGCTCCAACACCGTGTCGCCGCTCGCCATGACGGAGGCGTACGCGACGTTCGCGGCTCGCGGCGTGCACTGCAAGTCCATCGCAGTAATCCAGGTCCTCGACCGGGCCGGCAAGGTGATCGCTGACCGGAAACCGCAGTGCGATCGCGTACTCGACGAACCCGTCGCCGACGGCGTGAACTTCGTCCTGCGCGGCGTGATCGAGAACTCCGGCGCCACCGGCACCCGGATGCGGCTCGACGGTCGCCGGGAGGCCGCCGGAAAGACCGGTACGACAGACAACTCGATCGCGGTGTGGTTCGCCGGGTACACGCCGCAGCTCGCCGCGGCCGTCGCGGTGGCCGACCTGGACGGCAAGCAGACGACGCTCGACGGCCGCAAGTACAACGGGGAGCGGATCGGGACTGCGTGCGGTGGCTGCATCCCCGGGCCGATCTGGAAGGAAGCAATGGACGCCGCCCTGAGTGGCTTGCCCAAGGTGTCGTTCACGAAGCCAGACCCGAGCGCCGTCAAGGGCATCAACGAGTCGGTGCCCGACGTGCGCGGCATGGACGTTGACGCCGCGTCCGACGTGTTGGGTGACGTCGGGTTCGGTGCTTATGTGGCAGGGGAGGTCGCCTCTGCCGTTGCCAGAGGTTTGGTGCT
>JACVRX010000043.1 GCA_014534205.1 Jiangellaceae bacterium | reverse complement strand
GTCTCATCTTCGGTCCGGACGGCAAGCTCTACATCGGCACCGGCGACGCAGGTTCACCGAGTCGAGCGCAGGACCGCGACTCGCTCGGCGGGAAGATCCTCCGGCTCGAGCCGGACGGCTCCGTTCCTGCCGACAACCCGTTCGGCGACTCACCGGTGTTCTCCTACGGACACCGCAACGTGCAGGGGCTCGCCTTCGACGACGACGGCAACTTGTGGGCCAGCGAGTTCGGGCAGAACAGGTGGGACGAGCTGAACCTCATCCGGCCCGGCCAGAACTACGGCTGGCCCGAGGTGGAGGGCATCGGCGATGACGACCGGTTCGTCAACCCGGTCGCCCAGTGGTCGACCGACGAAGCATCCCCCAGCGGCATCGCCTTCGTCCGCGACACCATCTTCATGGCCGCCCTGCGGGGCGAGCGGCTCTGGCAGATCCCGGTTCAGGATGGCCGGGCCGGTGAGCCGAGGGACTTCGCTGTCGACGAGTTCGGCCGCCTGCGCACGGTGGAGCCTGCACCGGACGGCGCGTTGTGGTTGGTGACCAGCAACACTTTCCGCGGCCATCCGCGGAATGGTGACGACCGGATTTTGCGCGTGACGCTACAAGCGGAAGGGTGATGACCGCGGATGACCACTGACACACCAAGGCGACGGCGCCACCCGGTCCTACGCGTCCTTTTGGTCATCGGCCTCGTGCTGCTGGTGATCGCAGCGCTGAACGCCCTGTCGTGGGCATTTCGGACGACGGACAGGGACACTGTGTCGATCACCGACGACTACGACGAGGTCGAGGTCGACGTGAGCGTGGGCCAGGTGATCGTCGAAGGGGGCGAGAGCGACGAGACGACCTTCGAGTACCGAGTCGAGTCAGGCTTCGGGCGCGACGCCGAGGTGCGTCACCGCATCGACGGGAACCGGCTGCTGATCGACGCGGACTGCGGCGACGGCTGGGTGCCGCTTCCGTTCGGGTACTGCCGGGCGGACGTCACGTTGACCGTTCCCGCCGACGTCGACGTCGTCGCGCACAGCTCGGCCGGGCAGGTGAGCGCCACCGGCCTGCAAGGATCGGCAGACCTGGAGTCGAGCGCCGGACGGGTCCTGGTCGACGATCACAGCGGCCCGTTGCGCGCGCATTCCTCGGCCGGTGCCGTCGTCGTCGAGGGACTGGCCTCTGACGACGCGGAGATCAGCTCCAGCGCAGGAGCGGTAGACGTCACCGCTGTCGAGCCGCCGGGCAACTTGGTCGCCGAGTCGAGCGCCGGCGCCGTAACCGTGACGCTCCCGGACGAGGCCTACGACCTAGACGCGGACACTTCCGCCGGCGAAACCACGATCGAGGTGGCGACCGACCCGGACTCGGAATACCACGTGCGGGCCCATTCCAGCGCCGGTTCAGTAACGGTGACTCGTGGGTGACCCGGCGGGTCTATGGTGTGGCCGGTGCGGACGCTCGCCACCGTGCTGGCGTGCGTCGCGCTGGCCGGCTGCGCAAACCCCGACGTGGAGGTAGACGTGCCCGACACCATCACAGTGACCAGCCCCGCCTTCGCCCCGGACGAGGAGATCCCGGTCGACTTCAGCTGCGCCGGCCGCGGTGCGTCTCCGCCGCTTGGGTGGACCGGTGCCCCGGAAGAGGCGCGCGAGCTGGCGCTGGTCCTCGACGATCCGGACGCACCTCGGGGCACGTTCATCCACTGGATCGTGTTCGCCCTCCCGCCGTCGACTAATGCGCTGGCCGAGAACGCGGTGCCGTCCGGCGCCAAGCTGGCGAAGAACACGGCAGGACGGGCGGAGTACGCCCCGCCGTGCCCGCCGAGCGGCACGCATCACTACCGGTTCACCGTCTACGCGCTTCGGGCGCCGCTCGACTTGCCCAACGGTGCCGACACCGACGACGCCCTGCAAGCCGTCAGCGACCAAGCGATAGCCCAGGGCCGGCTGGTCGGGCTGTTCACCGCCCGGTGAGGTCGGTGCCGCGGGTCAGACTTATCCCGTGGCCGGTTGGGTTCTTCACGTCGACCTCGATCAGTTCATCGCGGCCGTCGAAGTGCTGCGGCGACCGGAGTTGCGTGGAGTCCCCGTGGTCGTCGGCGGCGACGGCGACCCGACCAAACGCGGCGTAGTCAGCACGGCGTCGTACGAGGCGCGCGCCTTCGGGGTCTATTCCGGCCTGCCGCTGCGCACCGCTGCCCGCCGCTGCCCGGATGCTGTCTTCTTGCCGGTCGACCACGCGGCGTACGAAGCCGCGTCGGCCGGGGTCATTGCAACACTGCGGCGGTTCGACGCCGTCGTGGAGGTTTTCGGCTGGGACGAGGCGTTCCTCGCCATCCGCGGCGACGACCCGGAGGCCGTCGCTCGCCAGATTCAAGACGCGGTGCGGGCGTCGACCGGCCTCGACTGCACCGTCGGTATCGGCCGGAACAAGCTGCAAGCAAAGTTGGCGACCGGCTTCGGCAAGCCGGCCGGCGTCTTCCGGCTCACCGGCGAGACGTGGTTCGAGCTGCTCGGCGACCGGTCTACCGATGCGCTGTGGGGTATCGGGGCCAAGACCGCGAGACGGCTGGCCGACCTGGGCATCCGCACTGTGCGCCAGCTGGCGGCGACCGATCCCGCCGTGCTGGCCGCACACCTCGGCCCGGCCACGGGCCCGTGGCTGGTCCGCCTCGCGTCCGGGCGCGTGAACTGGCCGGTCGCTGCAACGCCCTACGTGCCCCGCTCGCGGAGTAGGGAGACGACATTCCAGCGTGACTTGATCGACTGGGATGCCGTCCGGCACGAGGTCGCGGTCCTGGCGCAACGGGTGGCAGCGGACGTTGCCGCCGAGCGCCGTCCGGCGGGGCGGGTCGTGGTCAAGGTTCGTTACGCACCGTTCACCACCCAGACGCACGGGCAGGCGTTGCCGGATCCGTCGGCCGATCCAGCGGCCATTGCCGATGCAGCGGCTGCCGCGCTCGACAAGTTCGCCGGGCGCCGGCCGGTCCGGCTGCTCGGCGTCCGGGCGGAGTTCGTCGAGTAGCCCCTCGGGACGCATTCCAGTCGTCCAGGAGCAATGCGGTTCTCGACTACGGACCAGAACACGGCGAAGCCGCTCTGGTGGGCAGGCAGACGAGGTCGGCGCACCGCCGGAAGGTCGCGCCTGGGCACCGCCGGCGAAGCTACGCCGCGGGGCCGGTGAGCCGCTGGAGGGTCAACTCCCGCACGCGGGCAGCGTCCGCCTGGCCTCGGGTTGCCTTCATCACGGCACCCACCAGCGCACCGACCGCGGCCAGCTTTCCAGCGCGGACCTTCGCGGCCACGTCCGGCATTGCCGCAATCGCCTCGTCGACCGCGGTGAGCAACGCGGCGTCGTCCGACACGGCGGCGAGCCCGCGCGCAGCGACGACCTCGTCCGGCGTGCCCTCCCCTGCGAGCACACCGTCGATGACCTGCCGGGCCAGCCTGTCGTTGAGCGTGCCGGCCGCCACGAGTGCCTGTACCTGGGCGACGTCGGACGGTGAAATGCCGACCTGTTCGAGGTCGACGCCGCGCTCGTTCGCTGCGCGGGCGATTTGGCCTAGCCACCATTTCTTCGCGCCCGCCGGATCGGAGCCGGCATCGACTGTCGCCGCGACGAGGTCGACCGCACCTGCGTTGAGCACGTCGCGCATCTCCAGGTCGGACAACCGCCATTCCCGCTGCAGTCGCGCCCGTCGTGCCACCGGAGACTCCGGCAGAGTCGCGCGCAGCGACTCGACCCACTCCGGCGACGGCGCCAGCGGCACCAGGTCGGGCTCTGGGAAGTACCGGTAGTCCTCCGCCTGCTCCTTCGACCGGCCCGCGGTGGTCTCGCCGGTGTCCTCATGCCAGTGGCGCGTCTCCTGGACGACCCGTCCGCCCTCGGAGAGCACCGCCGCCTGCCGGCGGATCTCGTAGCTGATCGCACGCTCGACCGACCGAAGCGAGTTGACATTCTTGGTTTCCGTCCGGGTGCCGAACTCCGTGGCGCCCGACGGTTTGAGCGAGACGTTGGCGTCGCAACGCAGTTGGCCGAGCTCCATCCGAGCCGGCGAGATACCGAGTGCGCGGATCAGCATGCGCAGCTCGGTGACGTAGGCACGGCCGACCGCGGGCGCGATCGCCGGTGGAACCAGGATCGGCTTCGAGACGATCTCGATGAGTGGGATGCCGGATCGGTTGTAGTCGAGCAGTGCATGACTCGCGCCGTGAATGCGGCCGGTGGCACCGCCGACGTGCACTGACTTGCCGGTGTCCTCTTCCAGGTGGGCTCGGGTGACACCGATCCGATACGTAACTCCCTCGTAGACCACGTCCAGCCAGCCGTTGTACGCAATGGGTTCGTCGTACTGGGAGATCTGGAAGTTCTTAGGCATGTCCGGGTAGAAGTAGTTCTTGCGCGCGAACCGGCACCACGAGGCGATGGTGCAGTTGAGCGCCAACCCGAGCCGGATCGCGGATTCGACCGCCACCCGGTTGAGCACCGGCAGAGAGCCCGGTAGGCCGAGGCAGACCGGGCACACCTGCGAGTTCGGCTCGGCTCCGAAGGTCGTCGAGCAGCCGCAGAACATCTTCGTCACCGTGCCCAGCTCGACGTGCACTTCCAATCCGAGCACCGGGTCGTATCTGGCCACCGCCTCCGCCAGAGTCGGCAGCCGCTGTGTCGTGACCGTCACATCAAGTCCTCGTCGAGCACTTCCTCTTCGTCTCGGCGTTCGCGGATCTCCCGGATGAGGATTGCGATCGCCGTGGCGATCGCCAGTGCGTTCACGATTGCGTCGACCATCCGTAGCTTGTCGCCCTCCCGCCGAGCCAAGCGGAGCGACCGCAGCACGGCAAAGACTGCCGTCAGCCGAGTACCGATCCTGGCGATGTTCCTCGTGTTCATGCGACGACCTCCAGCTCTGGCGCTCGGGACAGCAGTGGGCCACCCCACCGCTCGACGACTGCGTGTTCCAGTGCGGCGCCCACCAGGTAGAGCCTGTCGTCGGCGAGAACCGGCGCCATCACTTGCAGCCCGACCGGCAACCCGTCCTCGTCGGCAAGTCCGCACGGGAACGATGCCGCCGCGTTGCCGGCCAGGTTGCTCGGAATCGTGCACAGGTCGGCCATGTACATGGCCAGTGGATCGTCGGCCCGCTCCCCGATCGGGAACGCGGTGGTTGGCGTAGTCGGTGACACCAGCACGTCGACGGTTTGGAAAGCCCGCTCGAAGTCCCGTGAGATGAGGGTGCGGACCTTCTGAGCCTGGCCGTAGTAGGCCTCGTAGTAGCCGCTGGAGAGCGCGTACGTGCCGAGCATGATCCGCCGCTTCGCCTCCGCGCCGAAACCCTTCCCCCGGGTGAGGCTCATCACCTCCTCGGCGCTGCGAGCTCCCTCGTCGCCGACGCGCAGCCCGTAGCGCATCCCGTCGAACCGCGCCAGGTTCGACGACACTTCGCTCGGCAGGATCAAATAGTACGCGGGTAGGCCGTACGTGAAGCTCGGACACGAAACCTCGGCCACCTCAGCCCCCAGCTCGTCCAGCAGCTCGACCGCCCCGCGGAACCGCGCCAGCACACCGGCCTGGTAACCCTCGCCGGCAAACTCGCGCACGATTCCGATGCGCAGGCCCGCCAGATCGCCGCCGGCCCCGCGCCGCGCGGCCGCTACCACCGCGGGAACCGGCCGGTCGATGCTCGTGGCGTCCATCGGGTCGTGCCCGGCGATCACCTCGTGCAGCAGTGCCGCGTCGAGCACGGTCCGCGCACACGGGCCACCTTGGTCCAAGCTGGACGCGCACGCGACCAGCCCGTAGCGGCTGACGCCGCCGTAGGTCGGCTTGACTCCCACCGTCCCGGTGACCGCCGCCGGCTGGCGGATCGAGCCGCCGGTGTCGGTGCCGATGGCCAGCGCGGCCTGGTAGGAGGCGAGGGCCGCCGAGGAGCCGCCGCCGGAGCCGCCGGGGATCCGACCCAGGTCCCAGGGATTGTGGGTCGGCCCGAACGCCGAGTTCTCGGTGGACGAGCCCATCGCGAACTCGTCCAGATTGGTCTTGCCGAGGATGACGATCCCGGCCTCACGTAGCAACCGCGTGACGGTCGCGTCGTACGGCGGGCGCCAGCCGTCGAGGATCTTCGAGCCACACGTCGTCGGCATGTCTGCAGTGGTGAAGACGTCCTTGAGCGCGAGCGGCACGCCAGCCAGCGGGCTGAGCGGCTCGCCGCGGGCGCGCCGCTCGTCCACCGCCTTGGCCGCGGCCAGCGCGCCGTCCGCTTCGACATGCAGGAAAGCGTGCACGGCGGTGTCCACCGCGGCGATCCGGTCCAGATGCGCCTGCGTCACCTCGACGGCACTCGACTCGCCGGAGGCGACGGTTGCGGCCAGCTCCGCCGCGGTCAGCCGGGTGAGATCGGTCACGCCTCCTCCCCGAGGATGCGTGGCACTCGGAACCGGCCGTCCTCCGCCTCGGGCGCCGCGGCAAGTCCCGCCTGCGCCTCCAACCCGGGCTTGAGCTCGTCGTCGCGGAACACGTTCGTCAGCGGCAGCGGGTGCGACGTCGGTGGTATGTCCTCGGCCGCCACCTCGGACACCCGCGCGACGTAGCCCGCGATCGCGTCCAGCTGGCCGGCCAGGTGGTCGAGCTCGTCTGGCGCAAGCTCGAGTCGAGCGAGCCGCGCCAAGTGCGCGGCCTCCTCGCGGCTGATCGTGGGCACGGGCCGATCCTAGGGAACCGGCCGCGATTCACCTGCGCCGCACCGGTGCCGACGGCTGCTGACCTGACGCCGGTGACCGTCCCGGTTCGCAGCCGGCGACCTCTGCGACAAACTCTGCGGCAAACTCTGCGGCAGACCGCGCACTGGTTCCGACTAGGTCTGCGCAGTCTCTTGATCGGCGACCGCTCACCGATATATCGTGATGTCTCGGGAGCGATCGTGAAGAGGAGCAGGTGCGATGCACACAAGCTACGCGATCACCGGGCCGTGGCGGCACCTGGCCGGCGACTGGTGCCGTGGCGGGCCGGCAGACTGGCTGGCGGCGATGACCCGGCATCACGGCCCCGGCCGGCGCGGCGGATTTCCCGGCCCGTGGGCGTTCTTCGCCGGTCCATGGGGACCGCCTGGTTTCGGCGGCCCGCGGGGCCACTGGCGCGGGCCGCGAGCACGGCGCGGCGACATCCGGTCGGCGATCCTCGCGGTGCTGACTGAGCAGCCGATGAACGGCTACCAGATCATCCAGGAGATCTCCGAGCGCAGCGGCGGGGTATGGAAGCCCAGCCCCGGCTCCATCTACCCGACGCTGCAGCAACTGGAGGACGAGGGGCTCACCCGCACCGAAGAGCAGGAGGGCCGGCGCATCTACCGGCTGACCGACGAGGGCCGCGCCTACGTCGACTCGCACGCCGACGAGATGGCGGCCGTCTGGCAGGCGATGTCGGCGAGCGCCGAGGACGACACCGAAGACGTGCGCCCGCTGATCGGTCAGACCGCCGCCGCGCTGTGGCAGATCATGGCGACCGGCACCGACACCCAACGGGCCCGCGCCCGGCAGGTGCTCGCCGACACCCGCCGCACCCTGTACGGCATCCTCGCCGATGGGGACGCCGAGACCGACCAGGCCGGAGGTGTGTTGTGACCCAGCTGCGCATCGGCGACGCGGAGCGCGAGCACGCCGCCTCGGCGCTCGGCGAGCACTACGCGACCGGTCGGCTGTCCAAGGAGGAGTACGACCAGCGAGTCGAGAAGGTGTGGGCCGCGCGGTTCCAGGCGGACCTGGAACCGTTGTTCGCCGACCTGCCGAGCCCCTGGCGGCCGGCGCGGGTCAGCGCGCCCGCCCGGCCCCAGGTCACACCGCCGGTGTGGCGCCCAGCACCTCGTTTCGGCCCGCTGGCGCCGCTGCTCCTGGTCGGACTCGTCGCGGCCGTCGTGGTGACCGGCATGCCGTGGCTGCTGTTCGGCTTGTTCTGGCTCGCCGCGCTCTCCGGCTGCGGCCGCAGGGATGCCAGGAGGATGCCGGCGTACCGGCAGCCGACGGTCGGGATGCCCGCTCCACGCACCTGACGCGTTTCGATAACGGGACCGGGTGGTCAGGAATTACTGATGCTGTTGGTTTCCCATTCCAACCACTCGTCCACGACACCCTGCATATCGGCTGCGGTGAGCAACGGCTCCCCGTGGGATGAACGCGCCACACCCAGCTTCCAGGCAACCACTCGTAAATCGCCAATGATGCAGAAGGCTGCCACGGCTTTCTCATCGTCGTAACTGAAATGTCGCACCGAACGATACCCTTCGACCCAGGCCTGGAAGTATTCTCTAGAGAACTTCAAGACCCCGTACGGCTCGATCGATCGCCAACATTTGCCCGCGCTGTCGAAGTCGAATACGGTAATGGTAGCGCCTTCGCGGTGCACGTTGTCGAGCGTCAGGTCCATGTGGCAAATTCCTTGGTCCAGCGAGTGGTTCGCTGTGCACCGCTTCAGGCGTTCGACCAGCGCCTGCGTCTGTGTCCACCTCCTGATCGCAACGAGATGAGCTCTGATTCGCCGAAGCTGTTCATCGATCAACAACTGAGCATCGTAGTCATCGCGCAACCAGGAAGGATTGAACGTGTCTGCTGCTGTGTGTATTTGAGCAGCTGCTTTGCCTAGTAACGCGTACGTGTCCTGCCCAGGCGTGGGCTTCTCCCCCGGTGCCCATTCATAGAGCACCGCCACACGCTCGCGCCCGTCCACGACGAACGACTCCATATAGGCATGCCGACCACGGATCGGTTTGACGACGGGGGCTCCGTGCCGAACAAGATGAGCGATGAGGTCCAGCTCCCATTGCACTTCCCTGGCCGCCCGTGTTTGGAAATTGTAAAGCTTGAGAGCAAATCGATCAGATGAGGTAGTAACTGCAATGACGTCGTTGACCAGTGTATCAACGCGGTTACATCGCGGATCAACAAGACCAAACTGAGTTTCGATTTGTTCGGCAAGTCTCACAACAACTCTGTTATAGGGCTTGTCTGGTCATTTCTCAACCTGCCGGACTCCGCGGCGCACATTCGGGGTGTACGGCACGAAGGTGGCCAAAGTCAGCGGTGGAACTCCGCGAGCGCTTCGGTGGCGTCGACGATGGTCCGGTGCAGGCGCTCGGGCAACGGCTCGAACTCGGCCAACTCGATGCGCCCGTCCCGATACCGCCACGTGCCGGCCACCGAGCCGTCCATCAGGAACGTGGCGACCGAGTGCGGGTTCTTGATGCTGAACACCCGCGGCCGGAGTGCCTCCGGCAGGATCTCGGCACGGCGCGCGTGCACCAACAAGGTCGCGTCCCAGGTGGGCAGAAACCGTACGGGCACGGGCACGTCGGCGTCGGGCAGCGGTGACCCCGGCAGGTCGATCAGCGTCGCACCGTCCTCAGCACGGTACGTGACGTGATCGATCGAGGCCAGCGCGCCAGACACCGTCCGCACCGGCAGCCCGGCCCAGTTCGCGATGTCCGCTGTGGTAGCCGGCCCGAAGCCGCTGAGGTACCGCCGCACCAGCAGCAGCCGCGCCTCCGCCGGCTCGACGTCCGGCGGGCCGATCCAACTCCGGGCATCCAGGTGCAGGTCCGCCTTGCGCCGGTCCCACGTGCCCGACGGCGGCACGCGGACCAGATCCAACACCATGTTGATGCCCGCGCGGGCCCGGCGGCCGATCAGCGCGTCGATCTCGGACTGCCGAAGCGGCCCCTCTCGAAGCGCGGCAGCGACCTTCTCGGCTGCCGCCGCCAGCTCCGACCCCGACGGGTGTCCCTTGCTGACCGTGATGAAATACTGCCGAAGCTGCTGGCGCACCGCGGTCGCGAACGTCCAGTAGTCCTCGCGGGAGACCAGGTGGATCGTGCCGCGGAGCAGCGTTCCCTGCACGACACTGCGGTCTTCCAACGCCCGGGTGAGGGCGTCGCGCCGCAGCGAGCGCGTCCGCGACCACAGCCCGACGTACATCGACGGCGCGTACTGCGCCTGGATGCCGCTGACGTGCTCCAGCACCCGAGGCAGCGGCTCATCGAACGGCTCGATCAGGCCCTGCCGAAGCAGCACGGCACGATTGAGCTCGCGGTTGGTGACATTGCGCAGGTAACGCGAGCTGCGCGGAGGCACCTAGTCCCGGAGCGAGCCGGTCGTCGTTCCGGATGTCGCCGCGGCGATGCACACGATCTCGCGGTCCTCGGGCCAGCTGGGCTCCTGCGGGTACAGGTAGAACAAGCTGATCGCTGGGTCGTCCATCGCCTGTGTGGAGAAGGCCGCGAGCCGGTCGGCACACCCTTGGTCCGCCTGCGCGAACAACTCCTCCTCCGGCGGGTACTCGCCTTCGGGCAGGTCGAACATGGCGAACACCTCGCCCTCGTGCGGCTGGTCGCAGGGAACCGTTGGCAGGCTTCGCAGCACGGTTGCGTCGAGGCCGTTCACGCAGTCGCCGACCTCGAGCGAGAACGCGGAGACGTCGCCGGGCTCGGTGATCTCGCCGGTGTCGACGTCGCGGTCCGCGCTGGTCGCGACGACGAGCACGACGGCGGCAACGATGAGCAGCGTCCAGACACCGGCCAGCACCAGCCCGGCGATGGCCAGGCCTCTGCCCTTCTGCCTCTTCTTCGGGATCTGGACCAGCGCGACGATGCCGAAGATCACCGCGAGCGGGACGCCGCCGATGATGCCGAACAGGAGCGATGCGATCGCGAAGCCGTTGGTCTGCTGGTGCTGCGGTGGCGCGTAGGCCACTGGTGGCGCCGCGGGCTGCGCGGGCGGCTCGGCGGGCGCAGGCGGCTGGGCGTACGGGTCGGACACGCGCCGCACCCTATCGGCCGGGACGGACGAACGTCGCCGCAGCGGGCGGACCGCCCGCCAGCAGTGCCCGAAAGCCCTCCTCGTCCAGCACCGGCACTCGCAGCGCGACTGCCTTGTCGTACTTGGCGCCGGGATTGTCGCCGACCACCAGGAACGACGTGTTCTTCGACACCGAGCCCGCCGCCTTGCCGCCGCGCGCGATGATCGCCTCCTTTGCCTCGTCGCGGGAAAAGCCGGGCAGCGCCCCGGTGACGACAACGTTCAGACCTTCCAGCGTCCGCGGCACGGAGGCATCCACCGTGTCCGCCAGCCGGACGCCGGCCTGGCGCCACTTGCGCACGACGTCGCGGTGCCACCCGACCGAGAACCATTCGCGAACCGACGCCGCAATGGTGGGTCCGACCCCCTCGACCGCTGCAAGGCGGGCTTCGCCCGACTCACCTTCCAGCGCTGCCTGTTCGATCGCGTCGAGTGACCGGAACTCCGTCGCAAGAGCGCGCGCGGCAGTCGGCCCGACGTGCCGGATGGACAGGGCGACGAGCACCCGCCACAGCAGCCGCTGCCTGGCAACAGTGAGGTTCTCGAGCAGCCGCTGGGCATTGGCGGTGAGCTCGCCGTCCTGACGGCGGAACAGCGGCACGGACCGCAGCTTGTCGGCGTCGAGTGCAAACACGTCGCCTTCATCCGCTACGACGTCGCTCTCCAGCAGCGCCGACGCAGCCTCCCAGCCGAGTACCTCGATGTCGAACGCACCCCGGCCGGCGAGATGGAACAGCCGCTCCCGCAGCTGCGCGGGACAGGAGCGCGTGTTGGGGCACCGGATGTCGGCGTCACCCTCCTTCTCCCGGGCCAGCGGCGTGCCGCAAGCCGGGCATTTGTCCGGCATCTGGAACGGGCGCTCGGTTCCGTCGCGCAGGTCCGGCACGGGTCCGACGACCTCCGGGATGACGTCGCCCGCCTTCCGCAGCACGACCGTGTCCCCGATCAGCACGCCCTTTCGAACGACCTCCTGAGCGTTGTGCAGGGTCGCCTGTTCGACGGTTGAACCGGACACCTTCACCGGCTCCATCACCGCGTACGGCGTGACCCGACCGGTGCGCCCGACATTCACCCGGATGTCGAGGAGCTTGGTGGTGACCTCCTCCGGCGGGTACTTGAACGCGATTGCCCAGCGTGGTGCCCGCGAGGTCGAGCCGAGCTGGCGCTGCACGTCGACCTGGTTCACCTTGACGACGACGCCGTCGATCTCGTGCTCGACGTCGTGACGGTGCTCGCCGTAGTAGGCGATGTAGTCAGTCACACCCTCGAGGTCGGCAACGACGGTGAACCGGTCGCTCACCGGCAGACCCCACTCGCGCAGCAGTTCGTACGACTGGCTCTGCCGCCGGAGGTCGACCCCGTCCCGGCGTCCGATGCCGTGACACACCAGCCGCAACGGTCGGGACGCGGTGATCCGCGGGTCCTTCTGCCGCAGCGATCCGGCAGCGGCGTTGCGCGGATTCGCGAACGGCGGCTTGCCGGCGTCGCCGAGCGAAGCGTTCAGCCGCTGGAAGCCCTCGACCAGGAAGTACACCTCACCGCGCACTTCGAGCAGCTCGGGGGTCTTCGAGCCGGACAGCCGATGCGGGACACCGTCGATGGTGCGCACGTTCGGCGTGACGTCCTCGCCGACGCGGCCGTCGCCACGAGTCGCCGCGCGGGCCAGCCGGCCATTGAGGTAGACCAGGTTCACGGCGAGGCCGTCCACCTTGGGTTCGCACAGATACTCCACACCACTGCCCACGGCGCGTTCGACACGGACCGCCCACGCGGCCAGCTCCTCGTCGGTAAACGCGTTGTCCAGGCTCTCCATCCGCGACGGATGCTCGACCGGCGTGAAATCGGTCGCGTAGGACGAAGCGACCTTCTGGGTGGGCGAGTCGGGGGTGCGCAGAGCCGGGTACTCGTCCTCGATCCGCTCGAGCTCGCGGAGCAAACGGTCGAACTCGCCGTCGGAGATGGTTGGCGAGTCGAGCACGTAGTACCGGTACCGGTGCTCCTCGATCTGCTCGGCCAGCAGGGCGTGGCGCTCACGAACGTCCGCGGGCACCTCCGCGGCGTCGGCTGGCTGCGAGGACGTGGTCGTCACGGTGCGACGCTACCGATCGACATCGACGGACTCCGCGACCGCCCGAGCCGTGCTCACGGCGAGCGCGTACGCCCGCCGCGCCCACTCGACGTCGGTACCGGCCAGTCCGCACGCCGGCGTCACGACCAGCCCTCGGGCGAGCTGCGCCGGATCCTCGTCGAGGCGTCCGGCGAACGCACGGAACCGATCCACCAGCTCCCGGTCCGACGGCGGCTGCACCGGGCGCACCGACGGCACGACGCCGGGCCAGATCACGAGTCCTCCGTCGACGGCTTCGGCGAGCTCGGTCGTCACCGACCCGGACAGGATGCTGATATCGCAGCTCAGCACCACTGCCCCAGCGTCCTGCGCGAGTTTCCCCGGCGGGTCCGGTGCGCAGCAGTGCAGCACTGGCCAGTCAGCAGCTGCAGCGAGTACCTCGCCGAGCAGCGCCTCCGCCTCACCCCGTGGCACCGCTCGCAGCCGGGCGAAGCCACTCGCCGTGGGTATCGTTCCGGCGAGCACCGCGGGCAGGCTCGGCTCGTCGAGCTGGACGACGACCGAGGCGCCCGGCACCCTTCGCGCCACGTCCGCCCGGTGCTCGGCCAACCCCTCGGCCAGCGACTGGGCGACGTCGCGGCAGGCGCCGTGGTCGGCGAGCACCCGGTCCCCGCGGGAGCGGTCGAGCGCTGCGGCGAGCGTCCACGGACCCGCGAGCTGGATCTTCAGCGGGCCCTGGTAGCCGTACGCTGCGATCTCGAACGCATCGAGATCGGCCTGCAGTGCCTGCACAGCGCGCGTCTCGTCCCGGCCGCGCCGGTCGGTAAGCCGCCAGCCGGACGGCTGTAGGTCGACGTGCAGATCGGCGAGCAGCGCCGCCGTCCGGCCCACCAGGTCCGAGCCAGGACCGCGGGCGGGCAGCTCGGGCAGGTGCGGGAAGTCCGGCAGCTCGCCGACCACGACGCGCGCCGCCTCGTCCGGGTCCTGATAGGGCAGTGAGCCGGCGCCGGTGGCGACGCCGGTACCCCAGGGGAACGGCACTCGGTCACCAGTCATGATCGAAGTCTGTTTACTGCTGCTCGACCTGCAGTAGCGAGACTGTGATCACGCCCAACGGTCCGGTCGATGGTGGCCGAGCCGATGACCCGCGTGTCCTCGTAGAGCACCACGGCCTGTCCGGGTGCCACACCCCGCTGGGGCGACTCGAACGCGACGCGGACGAAGCCGTCCTCGACTGTCGCGGCCGCGGCCAGTGCGGCACCATGGGCCCGGTACTGAGCCAGGCAGCGCACCGCCCCGGTCGGAGCGGGACCACACCAGCGTGGCGATACGCCGACGACCCCGGTCACCTCCAGCGCCTCGCCCGGCCCGACGGTTACCTGCCGCTGCACCGGCGAGATGGACAGCACGTAGCGCGGCTTGCCGTCGGCCGCCGGGCGCGCCAGGCGCAACCCGCGACGCTGCCCCACTGTGAACGCATACGCGCCATCGTGCTGGCCGACGACGCAGCCCGACTCGTCGACGACCGGTCCGGGCGCCTCACCCACCGCCGATCGGAGGAAACCAGCGGTGTCGCCGTCTGCGACGAAGCAGATGTCGTGGCTGTCCGGCTTGGCGGCGACGGCAAGGCCGCGGTGCGCGGCCTCGGCCCGGACGTCCGCCTTGACGGTGTCCCCGATCGGGAAGATCGAGTGCGCGAGTTGCGCCGGGGTAAGCACTCCGAGCACGTACGACTGGTCCTTCCCGGCGTCGGCGGCCCGGTGCAGCTCACGCCCGTCCGGTCCGTCGACCAGCCGCGCGTAGTGCCCGGTGCACACGGCGTCGAAGCCCAGCGCCAGCGCCCGGTCGAGCACGGCGGCGAACTTGATCCGCTCGTTGCACCGCAGGCACGGATTCGGGGTGCGCCCGGCGGCGTATTCAGCGACGAAGTCGTCCACGACGTCGGCGCGGAACCGCTCGGCCAGGTCCCACACGTAGAACGGGATGCCGAGCACGTCGGCCGCGCGCCGCGCGTCCCGGGCGTCCTCCAGCGTGCAACAGCCGCGGGCGCCGCTGCGGAACGATTTGGGATTAGCCGACAACGCCAGATGTACGCCGGTGACGTCATGTCCAGCGTCGACGCAGCGCGCGGCCGCGACGGCAGAGTCGACGCCGCCGGACATGGCGGCCAGGACCCGCATCACGCCAGCCGAGCGGCGCGGGCCCGCTCGACCACCGGACCGATTACGTCGACGACGGCGGTGACGTCGCGGGCGGTCGACGTGTGCCCGAACGTGAACCGCAGCGACCCGCGAGCGAATTCCGGCGGGACACCCATGGCCGAGAGCACGTGCGACGGCTGCGG
>JACVRX010000048.1 GCA_014534205.1 Jiangellaceae bacterium | reverse complement strand
GTTCACCACCCCTGCCCGTACATCACCAGGCTTGCAGGCCTGGTGACGTACGGGTACGCATGGTGAACGTGGTCATTCCGGGCGAGGGCGACGACTGGGCCGGCCGGCTCGCCGACGCGGCCGGCGAGGGGGCGGCGGTCGGCGACGCGTTCGGCGTCCCGGTGCTCGACGTGCCGGCCGACCGCTGGGTAGCGACGCTCGCCGCGGCTCGTGACGCCGGCCTGACGTTCTTCGACTGGTTGTCTGCCGTCGACGAGCTCGACGCCGGGTTCTCCGTCGTAGCCCATGTCGCCGACTTGACCCGGCACCCGGTGCTGCATCTGCTGGTGCGCACCGCGATCCCGCGCGAGGCGCCCGTGCTGCCGACGGTGACCGGTGTCTACCGGGGCGCCAGCTGGCACGAGCGGGAGACTCACGAGATGTTCGGCATCGGGTTCGACGGGCATCCGGCCCTCGACCCGCTGCTCCTTCCGGACGGCTTCGACGGCCACCCGCTGCGCAAGGAGTTCGTGCTCGCTGCGCGCGCCGCAAAGCCATGGCCGGGCGCCAAAGAGCCGGGCGAGTCCGACCAGGCCGCCGCGGGGAAGACCCGCCGCCGCTTGCTGCCACCCGGGGTCCCCGACCCGTCGTGGGGGCCGCGCCAGCCCAGCGCGGAAGTCGACGGCGAATGACCGAAATTCTCGAGGTGTTGCTGCGCGTCGTCGGCGTGCTCGCCGCGTTCCTCCTGCTGCCACTGCTGGTCGGCCAGACCGAGCACAAGGTGATGGCCCACATGCAGGGTCGGGTCGGGCCGATGTATGCCGGCGGGTTCCACGGGTTCGCGCAGCTGGTCGCCGACGGCGTGAAGTTCGCGCAGAAGGAGGACGTGCTGCCGGCCCGCGCCGATCGCGCGGTCTTCCGGCTCGCGCCGGCGGTGGCACTGGTGCCGTATCTGGTGGCCCTGGCGTTCGTGCCGCTCGCGCCCGGGCTCGTGGGCGTCGACGTCGACGCCGGTCTGCTGGTCGTGCTTGCGGTGATGGGCGTCGGCGTGCTCGGTGCGCTGATGGGCGGCTGGGCCAGTGGCAACAAGTACGCGCTGCTCGGCGGGCTGCGGACGGCGGCGCAGCTGATGGCGTACGAGCTGCCGTTCGTGCTGACGGCCGCATCCGTAGCAATGGCGGCCGGAACGCTGTCCTTGCCCGGGATCGTCGAAGCATGGCAACCGTGGTGGCTGCTCTGGCAAGGGCTCGGCGCGGGAGTGTTCTTCGTGGCCGGTCTGGCCGAGCTGCAACGGCCGCCGTTCGATATGCCCGTCGCCGACTCGGAGATCATCTTCGGTGCGTTCACCGAATACACCGGGCTGCGGTTCGCTTTCTTCCTGCTCGCCGAGTACGCCGGCATCGTGCTGCTCTGCGCGCTCACCGCGGTGCTGTTTCTCGGCGGCTGGCACGGACCGGTCGAGGACGCGCTCGGCTGGCTGTGGACGCTGCTCAAGACGCTCGCCCTGGCCGTTCTCGTGATCTGGCTCCGGGTCGCCTACCCGCGGCTACGCGAAGACCAGCTGCAGCGTCTGGCATGGCAATGGTTGGTGCCGCTGGCACTGGTGCAGCTCGGCCTCACCGGCGTGGTGGCGCTGGCGTGAGCCGGCTCCGTTTGCGGTTGCCGTGCTGGTGACTAGCCTCGTGCGAATGCGGTCCCTGCGACCATCAAATACCGCTGGAGAACGATGGAACGCCGCAAGCTGTCGCCGGACGACACCAGCCTGCTCGGGCTCGCCGCCGTGTGGGCGGAGCTCGACGCCCCGATGCCGCCCAAAGGTCGGCGGGCTCGCCGCGCCGAACAGCGCGGATCGGCCCGCACGCTGTCCGTCTCGGTGCCAGTGATCATCGGGCTCGGCACCGCCGTCCTGCTGGCCCTGGTGATGATGCTGCTGCTGGTGGCGCTCACCCGGTAGGTCTTCATGATCATGTACCGTTGGCAGCCGTTTTCGGCGGCAAAGTACACACGACCACGGGTGTCTTTGCGCGCCGAACAGGTCAGGATGGGGACATGGCACGCCTGGGGCTCGCGCAGGGCCTCGCGACGACGTTCCGCCGGCTGACCCGCCGGGCGGTCACCGCACAGTACCCGGACGTGAAGCCGGCGCTGCCGGCACGCAGCCGCGGCGTCATCGCGCTGACCGAGGAGAACTGCACGGTCTGCATGCTGTGCGCGCGGGAGTGCCCGGACTGGTGCATCTATATCGATTCGCACAAGGAGGAGCTGCCACCCGCCACCGAAGGTGGCCGGCCACGCAGTCGCAACGTCCTCGACCGATTCGCCATCGACTTCTCGCTGTGCATGTACTGCAGTATCTGCATCGACGTGTGCCCGTTCGACGCGCTGCACTGGTCCCCGGAGTTCGAGTACGCAGAGCTGGACATCCGCGACCTGGTCCACGAGCGGGACCGGCTGCGGGAGTGGATGTGGACGGTGCCTCCGCCTGCCCCCGTCGATTCGGGTGCCGGTCCGCCGCCGGAGCTGACATCCGCTCGCCCTGCCGACGCGGAGGCTGCCGGACCCACGGGCGCCCGAGCGGCGCGGACCCGGACTGCCAGGGCGGGCGCAGCCCGCCGCGCACAGGCGGACTCCACGCAGCCCGACGCCGTTCCGCCGGCGGAACCCGGGGCCGCTGGGTGAACGCAGTCGAACTGGCGTTCGCTCTGCTCGGTGCGGTCGCCGTCGGAGCCGGCGCGCTGGTCGTCACCACCAACCGTATCGTGCACGCCGCGCTGTGGCTCGCGGTGAGTCTTGGTGCGGTGGCCGGGATGTTCCTCCTGTTGACCGCCGAGCTTCTGGCCTGGGTTCAGGTACTGATCTACGTCGGCGCTGTGGTCGTCCTCGTGCTATTCGCACTGATGCTCACCCGAGCCCCGATCGGACCGACGCCGAGTGCACCTGCCGGCCGGCTGGCGGTGGCCGGTGCCGTTGCCGCCGGAACCGCCGTCGTGCTGCTTGCCGCACTGCTGGGCACGCTCGGTGTGGAACGACTCGAGCTTTCCACCACAACCGACGGCGCTCGCGAGTTCGGCACGGCGCTGTTCAGCGGCTGGGTGCTGCCGTTCGAGGTGCTGTCGGTCCTATTGCTCGCCGCTCTGGTGGGCGCGATCGTGCTGTCCAAGGGCAGGCGCGGCGAGGACGGCCGATGAGGCTTGCGTTCCCGCTGGCCGTCTCGGCGTTGTTGTTCTCCCTCGGTGTGTTCGGTGTGTTGGCCCGCCGCAACGCGGTCCTGGTCCTGATGTCCGTGGAGCTCATGCTCAACGGCGTCACCATCAATCTCGTCGCGTTCGACGCGTGGTGGTCTGACGCGCTGCACGGCGGGCAGGTGCTCACGCTGTTCGTCATCACGATCGCGGCAGCCGAGGTAGGTCTGGGCCTTGCCATCGTCCTGCTCGTGTTCCGGAACCGGGCTACCTCGGATCTGAATGACCTGGGCCTGCTGGACGAGCGCGCCGAGGCCACGGAGGGCAACGGTGACGTCACCGAGCCCGGGGTGGCACGTTGATCCTCGCGCCGCTGATCGTCCTGGTGCCGTTCGCGGCCGCCGTCGCCGGCCTGGCCGTCGGCCGCAACCGGATCGCCGCCGCCCGGATCGCCGTCGCCGGCGCGGGCATCACGCTGGCCGTCACGATCACCACCGCGGTGGCCGTCTGGGCCGGCGAGCCGGTCCTGGACGTCTGGGCTACCGTGCCGACCGGCTGGCTGCCGATCACGGTTGCCACCCGGGCCGACGGGCTGGGCGTGACACTCGCGGTGATGGTGGCGACGGTCGCGTTCGCCGTCCAGGTCTACTCGACGTCCTACATGCGACCCGAACCGCGCTACGGCTCGTTCGCGGCTCTCGTCTCGCTGTTCACCACCGCCATGCTGCTCGTCGTCCTCGCCGACGACCTGATCGTGCTGCTCGTCGGCTGGGAGGTCATGGGCGTCTGCTCGGCGCTGCTGATCGGCCAGCACTGGGAGCGGCCGGAAGCTCGGGCCGCCGCCGTCAAGGCGTTCGTCGTCACCCGGCTCGGTGATGTCGGAATGCTGGCCGGGATTCTCGTCCTCGCTGACCAGGGCGGCTCCTTTCGGATCTCGGCGCTGCAGGCATCAGCGACCGCGTCGCCCGCGCTCAGTACCGGACTCGTCTTGCTGCTGTGCGGCGTCGCAGGCAAGTCCGCCCAGGTGCCGCTGCACGTCTGGCTGCCGGACGCGATGGTCGGGCCCACTCCGGTGTCCGCGTTGATCCACGCCGCAACGATGGTGGCCGCCGGTGTCTTCCTGGTCGCGCGCCTGCACACGGTGTTCCTGCTCTCTGCCGCCGCTCTGGCGGTCCTGGCCGTGATCGCCGCGGTCACCATGGTGCTGGCCGCGCTGGCCGCGCTGGCCCAGGACGACTACAAGCGTGTTCTCGCCTGGTCGACGTCCAGCCAGCTCGCCTACATGCTCGGCGCGCTGGCCGTCGGCGGCTATTCCGCCGGCTTGTTCCACCTGCTCAGCCACGCGGCGTTCAAGGCGCTGTTGTTCCTCGGCGCCGGGGCAATCGCGCACGCCGTCGGGACGACGTTGCTCTCCGGCATGGGTGGGCTGCGTCGGTCGATGCCGTTGACGTTCCTGGTGAGCTCCCTCGGCTTGGCGGCCCTTGCGGCACTGCCGCCGCTTTCCGGCTTCTTCTCCAAGGAGTCGGTCCTCTCGGCGGCAGAGGAGGCCGCCGTGCACGGCGGGCCGCTGCCGCCGTGGGCGGCGTGGCTGGTGCTCCTGGCCGGGCTGCTGACCGTACTGCTGACGGCGGCCTATGCCACCCGAGCATGGTTGCTCGCATTCGCCGGGCCGACCAGGTCGGCGGCCGCCGTCGCGCACGATCCACCCCGAGCGATGCGGATCGCGGTCGTGCTGCTCGCGGTACCGACCGCCGTCCTCGGACTGCTCGCGTTCGCGCCGTCGCTCGTCGCCCGCATGCTCGACCCCGGAGTATCCGTCGCCGCCGATCCCCCTGGACCGACGATCGACGTGCTGCCTGCGCTGTTGTCGCTGCTGCTGGTCGGCACCGGCGCGCTCGTCACGTGCGCGCAGTGGCTTCGCCGCGGTGGGCGAGACCCGGCCCTGGCTCTGGGTGACGTCGCCCCGCTGCTGACTGCCGGGCTGGGCGTCGACCGGATCTACGACGCCGTGTTCGTCCGGCCCTCACGGGCGCTGTCGCGGTTAGTCGTCGCGGGGGATCGCGACGTGGTGCACGCCTACGTGCGTGGCACCGGCCGCGTTGTCCGTGCCTTCGGTGCTGTGCCGCATGCCGCCCAAGCTGGGCGGGTGCAGCAGTACGTCACGGCCGCGCTGGCGTTCGTCGTCGTCCTTGCCGCCGTTGGTGCCGGAGCGTCCCGATGACGGGGCAGTTGCTCCTGCACGCTGCACTCGGCGCACCGCTGCTCGGCTGCCTGGGTCTGGCCGCGGCGCCCCGCCGCGCCGCCGACGCCGTGGCTCCGGCCGTGGGCGTGGCAGTGGCGGGCATATCGCTGGCAGCCCTCATCGGCGTGGCCGTCGTCGCTGTGCCGCAGGGCACTGACCGGCAGCAGGCCGTCACTGATCTCGCCTGGGCACCGGCCCTGGACTTGCGCTGGCATCTGGGCGTCGACGGCTTGTCGCTGCCGTTCGCGCTGCTCACCGCCCTGCTGGTGTTCTGTTGCAGCGTCTATACATTGCGGGTCCGCCCGGACGGCGGGCGGCTGCGCGCGTTCGTCGCCGTGGTGTTGCTGGTCGACGTCGGCATGCTCGGCACCTTCCTCGCCCGCGACCTGCTGCTGTTCTTCCTGTTCTTCGAAGTCGTGCTGGTGCTGATGTGGTTCGTCATCGCCTGGTGGGGCGATCCGCACGACCGCGCCAGCCGGACCTCGGCCGCGACGACGTTCCTGCTCTACACGGTGCTGGGGTCGGCTGTCATGCTCGTCGGGCTGCTCGTCGTGCACGCGCAGACCGGTACGTTCGACATGGTCGAGCTCGCCGCGCGTGGCGGCGAGGGGATCGGCCGCGGCGCCCAGCTGGTGGCCGCGCTGGCCATCGTCGGCGGCCTGGCCGTGAAGGTGCCTGTCTGGCCGCTGCACAGTTGGCTGCCCGACGCGCACGCCAAGGCGCCCACCGTCGGCTCGGTGCTGTTGGCCGGCGTGCTGCTCAAGATGGGGTCGTATGGTCTGGTTCGGGTGGCGGTGCCGATCGTGCCGGACGGCGTCGCGATCATGGCGCCGGTCCTCGGCGGTCTCGGTGTCATCGGCATCGTCTACGGCGCGCTCGCGTGCCTGGCCCAGCGTGACCTGAAACGGCTGGTCGCCTATTCCAGCGTCGGGCACATGGGCTTCGTCGTGCTCGGCGTCGCATCGCTGACCGAGGCTGGGCTGAACGGTTCGGTCTTCGCCGGCGTCGCGCACGGGATCATCACCGGGCTGCTGTTCTTCCTTGCCGGCGCCATCAAGGACCGGCACGGCACCAGCGAGCTGGCCGCGCTCGGCGGCGGGCTCTATGCCCGGTTACCGCGGCTGGGCGCATTGCTCACGTTCGGCGCCATCGCATCGCTCGGGTTGCCCGGCCTGGCCGGGTTCTGGGGCGAGCTGCTCGCGCTGGCAGGTGCGTTCCGCCCGGCCGAGCTGCTAGACCGCCCGTACTTCCTCGCGTTGCTCGCGGTGGCGCTGGGTGGGCTGGTGCTCACCGCGTGGTACCTACTCGACGTCGTACGCCGGGTGTGCCAGGGCGACGCACCTGGGGGCTCGGAGGTGACCGGCATCGGTGACGTAACGCCGCACGAGGTGGCCAGCTGGGGACCGCTGGTCGCGCTGACCCTGCTGCTGGGCGTCTGGCCCGGGCTGGTGCTTATCGTCGTGGATCCCGCCGTGCAGGCACTGATCGCCGGAGCCGGGCCGTGACGCCCGCCGTTGCCCAGGGCGTCGACTGGCTTACTGTGGCCCCGCCGCTGGTGCTCGCCGCCACGGCATTGGCCGCGTTGCTCGGCGACCTCTGGCTGCCAGCACGCGCCGGCTCGGCGGTCACGGCCGTCGCCGTGGCAGGGACACTGGCCGCGCTCGGCGCCGTCGGCCTGTTGTGGGACGAGGCCCGCGCAACGTTCTGCGTCAGCACCCCAGCCGGGCCGCAGTCCTGTTCATATGTCGTGGACCCGATCACCCTGGTTTTCCAGGCGGTCGTGCTAGTCGGCACGCTGGTCGTCCTGTTGCTCGCCCAGCAAGAGCTGGCCGGAACGGGACGCGTCCTGCCCGCCGGTGAAACGGTGTTCCTCGTCCTGTGCTCGGCGACCGGTGCGCTGGTGCTCGCTGCGGCCCGCGACCTCGCCACCGTCGTCGTCGCGCTCGAGGTTGTCTCACTGCCGGCGTTCGCGCTGGTCGGTCTGCGCCGGCGCGACCCGCGCGGAGCCGAAGCCGCGCTGACTTTCTTCCTGGTGTCGGTCGTGTCGGTGGCCGTCATGCTCTACGGCGTCGCGCTGGTGTACGGCGCCACCGGCTCCCTGCACCTGGACCGGGTGGCCGCCGCGTTGGCGTCGGGTGAGAGCCGGACAGCAGTGGCGACTGCCGGTGTCGTGCTCACGCTGGTCGGGCTGGCGTTCAAGGTCGGTGCGGTGCCGTTCCATTTCTGGGTGCCGGACGCGTACTCGGGGGGCCCGGTCGTCGTCGCCGCGTTCCTCTCGGTGGTCTCCAAAGCGGCCGGTGTGGTTGGGCTCGTGGTCGTCGTGAGCCAGGGTTTCCCTGCGTACGCGGACGTCTGGGGGCCGGCCGTTGCCGTGATCTCCGTCGCGACCATGACGCTGGGTAATGTGGCTGCGTTGCGGCAGCGGCGTGCGGTGCGGCTGCTGGCCTGGTCGTCGGTCGCGCATTCCGGCTACATGCTGGCGCCACTGGGCGTCGCGTCGAGCGGCGTGACAGGCGAGGCGTTCGGCCAGGCGCTGTCCGCCGTCGTCGCGTACGTCTGCATCTACGCCGTGGTGAACCTGGCTGCGTTCGGGGTGGTCGCCGTCGTCACCCGGCATCGCCCGTCCGGACTCTTCGACGACTACCGCGGCCTCGCGTACAGTGAGCCGGCGAGTGCCGCGGCCCTTGGGTTCGGTCTGCTCGCGCTGGCTGGGCTGCCGCCGGGAGTGGCCGGGCTGTGGGCCAAGGTGGTCGTGATCGACTCCGCCGTCGCGGGCGGAGCCGGGTGGATCGCGCTCGCCGTCGCGGTGAACACCGTCATCGCGCTGGCGTACTACCTGCGCTGGACGGCACTGCTGTTCGCGTCACCCGCCGAAGGCGAGGCACCGGTCTCGTATGAGGTACCGGCGGCGTCCGGGCTCGCCGTCGGCGTCGCGCTCGGCGCTGGCGTCGTGCTCTCGGTCCTGCCGCAACTCGTCGTCGGGTTGGCCGACGCGAGCGCAGTGACGCTCGGCTGACGCGAGACCCCGCTGGGAACGCGCCGGCCGCGATTGCGCGTTTCAGCGTATGAGACGAGGCCACTGCACCCCAGCCAGAGGACGACGTGAACCGCAACGCTCTGAAGACCGCCGCCCTGCTCGGCCTGCTGTCCGCGCTCTTCCTGCTCGTCGGCGGATGGCTGTTCGGCGAGACCGGACTGTGGATCGCGCTCGCCGTGGCCCTCGCCGTCAACGCCTACGCCTACTTCAACAGCGACAAGATCGCCCTGCGGGCCATGCGCGCATACCCGGTCAGCGAGGCCCAGCAGCCGGTGATGTACCGGATAGTCCGTGACCTTTCCACTGCGGCTCGCCAGCCGATGCCGCGCCTGTACGTGAGCCCGACGCCCGCGCCGAACGCGTTCGCGACCGGGCGAAACCCGGCCAACGCCGCCGTCTGCTGCACCGAGGGCGTTCTCGCGATCCTCACCGAACGCGAGCTGCGCGCCGTGCTGGGCCACGAGCTGTCGCACGTGTACAGCCGCGACATCCTCACCTCGTCGGTTGCGGCGGCGCTTGCCAGTGCCGTGATGTTCCTGGCCCACTTCGCGTTCTTCCTGCCGCGTGGTGACGACAACAACGGCGGTCCCGGGCCGCTCGGAGCGCTGCTGTTCATGCTGCTCGGGCCGGTGGCCGCGTCGCTGATCCACCTGGCAATCAGCCGGTCTCGGGAGTTCGAGGCCGACGCAGACGCCGCGGCGCTCACCGGCGACCCGCTGGCGCTCGCCGGCGCCCTGCGCAAGCTGGAGATGGGCACCCGGCAGCTGCCACTGCCGCCGGAGCGCGAGCTCGTCTCGAGCAGTCATCTGATGATCGCCAACCCGTTCCGCGCCGAGGGGCTTACGAAGCTGTTCTCGTCGCACCCGCCGATGGCCGAGCGGATCGCCCGGCTCGAGGCAATGTCCGGCTACCGCCGCTGAAGCCGCCCCGGCTTCCGGTGTTGAGCTGTCAAGCCCTGCGGCCACTGCCACACCCCGCCTGCGGCTGCCCAACCCCCTGACCAGTCGTCGACCTGCAGCGATGCGCCGCGCTTGCCTCACTGTCCGTCAGGCCGGCGATCTGTCAGCCCTGACAGCTCGGCGACCCGCGGATCCGCGGACGCCGTGACAAGCCGCGCGTGCGGTGAGTTAGTCAGCGCCACCAGCGCAATCGGCACAGGTCAGCGACTGGTTCGGCCTGACAACTCGGATGCGGGGCCGCTGACGACCGGAGAGAACCGGCGCGTCAGCCGATCGACCGGCGGGCCGATTCGACCTGCTCCTTGGCGACCCGGGCGACCGCCTCCGGGGTGAAGCCGAACTTGGTGACCAGGGCCTTCAGGGGCGCCGACGCACCGAAGGTCTCCATTCCCACCACTGCGCCCGTCCGGCCCACAAACCGTTCCCAGCCGAGCGTCGACGCCTGCTCGACCGCTACGCGCGCGGTAACCCGCGGCGGCAGCACCTCGTCTCGGTATTCAACCGACTGTTTGGCGAACAGCTCCCAGCTGGGGAGACTCACCACTCGGGCTGGGACTCCTTGCGCGGTGAGCTGTCCATACGCGCCGACAGCAACGTGCACCTCGCTGCCGGTCGCGAGCAGGATCACCTCCGGATCACCGTCCGGTGGGTCGGCGAGCACATAGCCGCCGCGCGCCAGCCCGTCTGCCGATGCATAACGCGTGCGGTCCAGCGTCGGCAGCGCCTGCCGGCTCAGCACCAGGGCCGCTGGCTGGTGCCGCAGTGGGATGATCAGCCGCCATGCCTCGGCCACCTCGTTGGCGTCGCACGGCCGGATCACCAGGAGCCCCGGGATGGCCCGCAGCGACGCCAGCTGCTCCACCGGCTGGTGCGTCGGCCCGTCCTCGCCGACGCCGATGGAGTCGTGGGTGAACACATGGATGACCGGCAGCTCCATCAACGCCGACAGCCGGATCGCTCCGCGGGCGAAATCGGAGAAGATCAGGAACGTCGACCAGACCGGGCGCACCTTCGTCAACGACAGCCCATTGGCAACGGCGGCGGATGCGAACTCACGCACCCCAAAGTGCAGATTACGTCCACCGGCCGCACCGTGCTCGAAGTGGCCCGCGCCGTCGAACGTCAACGCCGTCTTGGTGGATGGCGCCAGATCGGCGGACCCGGCGATCAGCCACGGCAGGTTCTTGGCGACGGCATTCAGGACCTTGCCGCTCGAGTCGCGCGACGCGAGCCCTTTGTCGTCGGGAGGGAAGGTGGGAATGTCGGCGTCCCAGCCGTCGGGCAGCTGGCGATGCTGCATGCGGTACAGCTGCTCGGCGAGATCCGGGTACTCGGCGCGATACCGCCCGAACATTTGCATCCAGTCTTCACGGGCGGCTTTGCCGCGGGCGCCCATGCCGGCCGCGAACGCCTGGTAGGCCTGATCGGGCACCATGAAGTGCTGGTCTTCCGGCCAGCCGAAGAACCGCTTCGCCTCACGGACCTCCTCCTCACCGAGCGGCTCGCCGTGCGCCGCTGCGGTGCCCTGCTTCGTCGGCGCGCCGTACCCGATGTGGCTGTCCACGATGAGCAGCGTCGGACGCTCCTTCTCGGCGCGGAAGGTCTCGAGCGCCCGGGCGAGCATGGCGCGGTCGTTCGCGTCGCCGACCCGGGTGACGTTCCAGCGGTAGCCGATGAACCGGGTCGCCACGTCTTCGGTGAAGGCCAGGCTGGTGCTGCCCTCGATGGTGATGCGGTTGTTGTCGTAGATCCAGCACAGGTTGGACAGCCGTAGGTGACCGGCGAGAGATGCGGCCTCGGCGGCCACGCCCTCCATCAGGTCGCCGTCGCCGCAGACCGCATAGGTGTCGTAGTCGAGCAGGGGATAGTCGGGCCGGTTGAAGTACGCCGCCATCCACCGGGCGCCCATCGCCATGCCAACCGTTGTCGCGAGCCCAGTGCCGAGCGGGCCGGTCGTGGCCTCCACCCCGGACGTCCAGCGGTACTCGGGGTGTCCCGGGCACTTGGAGTCGAGCTGGCGGAACCGGCGGATGTCGTCGAGGGATACCGCTGGCTCGCCGAGCGTCTCGTACGCCGGATTGACCGCCTTGACCTTGGCCAGGTGCAACAGCGCGTACAACAAAGCCGACGCGTGCCCGGCGGAGAGCACGAAGCGGTCCCGGTTCGGCCAGATCGGGTCGTCGGGGTCGAAGCGCAGGAATTCCTGCCACAGCGTGTAGGCGACCGGTGCCAGTGCCATCGGCGTCCCCGGATGCCCGGAGTTCGCCGCTTGTACGGCGTCCATCGCCAGCGTGCGGATCGTCGTCACCGACAGCTCGTCGACGTCGATCAGACCCTCGAGCAGCCGAGTCATTGCGCCACCTCCGTCGGGAACGCGTCGTCTCGAAGTCCACGCCCTACCCGGCCGGGTCGTCAATCACTCCAGGGGTGACTGGCAAGATCCACTGGTTGCGACCCTTGTCCGACACACCGGGCGTGGCGCTGTGCTGAGTATTGGTTAGCCGAAGGATTCTTTCTCAGCTTCGGCCGAATAATTGGAGCTGTCGGGCGTGCCTCGCATTGTGTAACCACTCGATCTGGGGCGTCAGCGGTAGTTGACGAACTGGACGGCGAAGTCGAACTCCTGCCGCTTGAGCAGCGCGATGACGGCCTGCAAGTCGTCCTTCTTCTTGGCGAATACGCGCACCTCCTCGCCCTGGATCTGGGAACGGACGCCCTTGGGTGCTTCGTCCCGGATGACCTTGGCGACCGTGCGTGCCTGGTCCGTAGTCATCCCGTTCTGCAGCTTGGCAGCGATCTTGTAGAGCTTGCCGGACTGCCGAGGCTCCCGGGCGTCGAGCGCCTTGAGGGAGACGCCGCGCCGGACCAGCTTCTCCTTGAACACGTCCAGCACCGCCTTCACCCGATCTTCCGCGGACGCCTCCATTTCGACGTTGTATTCGCCGGCCCACCGGATCGCGGCGTCGGTCCCGCGGAAGTCGAACCGCTGCCCTACCTCGCGGGCCGCCTGGTTCAGCGCGTTGTCGACCTCCTGCCGGTCGACCTTGCTGACGACGTCGAAGGAAGACTCACCGGCCACCTCGGGCTCCTTCCGCGGGATGTTCGCTCTGACCGGATCGCTGGTCGCCTGAGGTATCCTCGCAGCCGGTTGGGCAGAACCCACCACACCCGGCAGGTTGCCCGAGCGGCCAAAGGGAGCGGTCTGTAAAACCGTCGGCTCAGCCTACGTTGGTTCGAATCCAACACCTGCCACCGCGCGTCGGATGACGTCTGACCAGCACGAAGGTTCGGGCGCCGCCGGTGCGTCAAAGCTGAAGATTGACCACCAGATTGACCACCACCGGCCGTCGGTTGCCGGCTGGTGGGACAGGTCGCGGGTACGGCCGGGGCCAGCCTGGAAGATGTCGAGGGTCGGGCAAGCGGGCGGCGGGGTCGCGGCACAACGCGGTCGAGCGCGGCATGTCCGCCGCGTGGCCGTGGTGCGTCTGAGGAGTTGACCGCGTACGTCACCTGGCGCTTGTCGTGGCCCTGCGGCTGGACGCGGCCGGGAAGATCGGTAGCGTGATGACGAGGGCGGGGCGCGGACGGCGCCGAGCGCAAGCTATGTGCCGCCTTGTTACGCGCGCAAGCCGGACGTCCTCGTCATCATCAATGACCATGATGCGTACTATCGGCACGGGTGGGACGAAGGCCCCGAAGTCTCACGCCCCTGGTTCGATGAATTCCGCGAAGCATGCGGGGAGAGATCGATACCCCCAACCTGGACCGGCTCGCGGTCGCCGGGGTGCGGATGGATCCTTCCGATGAAACGCCTCGATACGGAGCCCGCGTACGGTTGCACTGCACCCAGAACAGAACCCGGATGTCAGCAAGAACGCCGACCTGATCAGGAAGGTCTGCAGCGCGCCTACCACCGGAACGCGGGG
>JACVRX010000022.1 GCA_014534205.1 Jiangellaceae bacterium | reverse complement strand
GGTCGAAGCACCCGCCGGTCGCGACGACGACGCCTCCACGCGCCCGGACATCCTCGATCAAACGGAAGACAGCCGACGTCCGGTGCTCGGTCGGCCGGCGGGTGGATGACGTGGCACTCAGGCCCGGCGACCGGTGCCCGTCCCGGCTGACTTGGCTCGCGCCGCCGGCGGCGACGAACCGTGACGCGGCGATGACGGCCCGGTGCACCGCCTCCGTCGCGTCGCAGCCGCGGCCGAGCAACGAGGCGGCCGTCGCGGCAAACCGGTCGCCGGCGCCACAGGCGTCGACGCAGGTCACCGGCGGCGCGGACACCATGACGGGAGCCGCCGAGCCGGTGTGCAGCAGCGCGCCCTGGGCGCCGAGCGTCACCGCCACAGCGTGCGCCTGCCAAGCGGCGGCGAGCGCTGCGGCGGTGTCGGGCAGGGCCGGCCGGTCCGCAGCGCCCGCAGCGAGCCGGGCAGCGTACGCAAGCGCTTCGGCGCGGTTGGGCGTTGCCAGGGCCGCACCGGCGACCGGGAGCGAGCCCTTGGGGTGGGGATCCCACACGAGAGGGACGCGGTGCGCCAGCATCGTCAACGCTGCCCGGACCGACGGCGCTGCTGTTGTGCCGCGGCCGTAGTCGGAGACCAGCACGGCGCTCGCGCCCTGCAGCGCGTCGCGCGCCGACGAGCTCAGCTCGCCCACCGCACCGGGCCGGCCACCGGAGTCCAGCCGCACCAGCGTCTGCCCGCCCGCGCGGACCCGTTTCTTCACCGAAGTAGAGCCCTCGGTCGGGAGGCCCAGCACGTCGACCACGCCGGCGAGCAGGTGGCGCAGCCGGTCGGCGCCCTCGTCGTCGGCCAGCGGCGTCACCAGCACGACCTCCAGGCCGTCCCGTGCGGCGAGAGCTGCGGCCAGGGCAGCGCCGCCTGGGCGCGGCCGCTCGGTGATGTCGTCGACGACCGGCACCGGCGCGTCCGGGCACAGCCGCTCTACCCGGCCGTCGAGGTCCACGTCGAGAAGCGCGTCCCCGACGACGACCAACGGCCCGCCGCCACTATCGCGAGCAGGGCGGTCCCGTAACCGTTCTGGAATGACCACGTTCACCATGCCTGTGGGTACGTCACCAGGCCTGCAGGCCTGGTGATGTACGGGCTGGGGTGGTGAACGTGGTCATTCCGGAGGGCGACGTCGAACGCGGCGCACATGATGTGCAGGGCGACCAGATGCAGCTCCTGCACGGTGGCAGTCAGAGGTGCAGGGACACAGAGGGCCTCGTGCGCGACGTCGGCCAGCGGATTGGGGCGCCGGCCGGTGAACGCCCACACCGTCAGCCCACAACTGCCGCCGCGGTGCGCGGCCGCGAGCACGTTGCGGCTACGTCCGCTGGTCGACATCAGCACCAGCACGTCCGCCGGCCGGCCGTGCGCCTGCACCTGCCGGGCAAAGAGCTCGTCCGCCGGATAGTCGTTGGCGATCGCGGTCAGCGACGACGTCTCCGCATTGAGGCAGATCGCAGAGAACGGCGCCCGGTCCTCGCGGTAGCGGCCGACCAGCTCGGCGGTCAGGTGCTGCGCCTGGGCGGCGCTGCCGCCATTGCCGGCGGCGAGCAGCCGCCCTCCGGCGCCCAGCCGCGCCGCCAGCTCGCGGCCCCACCGCACCGCGATGTCCACACAGGACTCGAACTGGTCGATCGCGTCACGCAGGGCGGCCACGTGCGCAAATCCCCCGGCAGCCGGATTGGTCATCAGCGTGCCTCCATGCCCGCGCCGACGTGCGCGGTGACCTGCGCGTAGACCTGCTCGGTCTTGGCGGTGACGCGCTGCCAGCTGTAGAGCCTTCGGGCGCGTGCCGACCCGGCCGCCCCGTAGCGGGCGCACCGGTCCGGGTCGGCGAGCAGGCCGCGCAAGACGTCCGCGAGCACGTCCGGCCGGCGCGGCGGCACGACCTCCCCGGTGACTCCGGGCACGACCGTGTCCAGCAGCCCGCCCACCGCTGAGCCGACGATCGGGCGGGCGCATGCCATCGCCTCGAGCGGCACGATCCCAAATGGCTCATACCAGGGCACGGCGACCACGACGTCACACGAGTGGAACACCGCCGGCATGTCCGCGTGCTCGACCCGGCCCAGCAGGTGCACACGCTCTCCCACCCCGGCGTGATCGGCCACCGCCCGCAGCCGGGTCACCTCGGGATCGAGATCCAGCGCATCGGGGGCCGGGCCGCCGGCGATCAGCAACTCGGCGTCGGGTACTTCGGCAAGCGCGTGTACGACGTCCGCGACGCCCTTGCGCTCGACCAGCCGGCCCACCACGAGGAGCTGCCTCGGCGTGCCGTTCGGTCGCGGCTGCCCGGCTGTGAAGATCGTCGGGTAGCTCTGAGCACCTCTCCGCGCGTCGGCTTCGTCACGACGATCTTCACGACCGCGTGGCGGCGCCGGCCGGAACAGCGACAGGTCGACGCCGCACGGGATGACGCTCGCCCGACCGGGCGGCATGCCTATTGCCCGCAGCTCGCCGACCTCCTCGTCGCACGTGGCGATGACGTGGTCAACCTTGCGGCAGAGCATCTCCTCGACCGCAATCCGGCTGCGCGGGCTGGTGTCGCGCGGCCCCTGGTGCCGGCGTTTGACCACGCCGAGCGCGTGGAACGTCTGCACGACCGGGATGCCCGTGCGCGCAGCAGCCCGTAACGAGGCCAGCCCGCTCATCCAGAAATGCGCGTGCACGACGTCCGGCGGCTCCCGGCTCCACCGGTCCGCGAGGTACCCGCTGAAGGCGAGCATGTGCGGGAGCAGCTCGTCTTTGGGTACCTCGGTGGGCGGCCCGGCCGGGACGTGCTCGACGACGTACCCGTCCGGCGCCGTCACCTGGTCGGGCGAGTTCGGGGCATCCCGGCGGGTGTACACCGTGACCGCGTGCCCCAGCCGGCTGAGCTCCGCTGCCAGCGCGGCGACGTGGATGTTCTGCCCGCCGGCGTCGACGCCGCCCACCGCGGCGAGCGGGTTGGCGTGCTCGGACACCAGAGCGATCCTCATGACGTCACCTCCACTGGTCTCGCCACTGCCCCCGGGTGCCTGGCGAGCAGGCGGACGGCCGTCAGCGCTTCGGCTGGTCGCACCTCGGACAGGCAGGGATGGCCGGGAACCGGGCAGGTCGTTGCCCGGGAGTCGCGGCAGGCGGCGTGCTGGTCACCGAGCACCACGCACGGCACCCGGTACGGAGCCCACCGAACCGCAGGCACGGTGGGCGCGAACAGGGAGACCACCGGGGTCCCGACCGCCGCCGCCAGGTGCGCGGGTCCGGTGTTGCCGACGACGACGGCGGCGGCCTCGTCCAGCACCGCCGCGAGCTGCGCCAGCGAGGTCCGCCCGGCCAGGTTGCGGCCGACCGAGCCGGCCACGTGCACGCCGAGCGACTCTTCGGCTGCCGAGCCGGTGACGGCCACCTGCCAGCCGTCGTCGTGCAGCAACCGCGCCAACGCGGCGAAATGCTGGACCGGCCAGGCGCGCGCCGGCACCGACGTGCCGGGGTGCAGGACGACGTACGGCCCGCCGATCGCCGCTGGCGGCTCCGGCAGCGGCCGGCGCACCGACAGCCGGCCGTCATCACCGGCTGGCAAGCGATAGCCGGCAGCCAGCGCCAATGAAAGCGCGCGTTCGGGCTCCGGCACGTCGTCGGACACCCGGTGGCGCAGGTCCAGCAGCGAGCCGGGGTAGTCCTCGCTGATCGCGCCGATCCAGGCCACGCCGGCCAGCCGCAGCAGCAGCGCCGTCGGCAGCGGCGACTGGTGGAACGACGTGAACACCAGGGCTCGGTCGAACCTCCGGCGGCGCAGGTCGTCGACGAGCCGCGACGTCGCACGCACGTCGACCGGTGGGGCTGCGGCCGCGATCCACGGGCAGCACCACTCCAGCACGGCACCGACGCCGGGTAGCAGCCGCGCGGCGTCGGCGCCGACCGGCCCAGCGAGCATCGTGACCTCCGCGCCGGACGCCGCCACCGCGCGCACCGCCGGACCGGCGAGCAGCACGTCCCCGGCGCTGTCCAACCGGACGCACAGCACCCGGCTCACCAGCGGCCGCCCAGGATGTCGGCGATCGCGGCCGGCAACGTGGGCGCGACCCGACGCGCAGCGCGCACTTCGTCCGGCGACGTCTGCGCGGTCGGAACCAAGAAGCCGACCGCACCCGCAGCTTCGGCGGCCGCCACGTCGCTGCCTACGTCGCCGACCACGACGCAGCGCACCGGGTCGACGCCCACCGCCGCGCACGCCTGCTTGACCAAGCCGGGCGCTGGCTTGCGGCAGGCGCAGCCGTCGCCGGGGCCGTGGGGGCACAGCTGCCACACGTCGAACGCGCCGAGCAGCCGGTCCAGCTCGGCGTTGACCGCGTCGACCTGGCCGGGGGTCAACAGGCCGCGTGCGATGCCGCTCTGGTTGGTGACCACGCCGGTACGGACGCCGCAGCCGCGTAGCTCTGCCAGCGCCGCGCGCACCCTGGGCAGCGGCTCGAGCCGGGCCGGTTCGCCGTTGTACGGCACGTCGCGGACCAGGGTGCCGTCGCGGTCGAAGAGCACCAGGTCGGGCAGCCCACGCCAGGGTCCGGCGCCGCGGTGCCGCCACCAGCCGGCGAGCGTGTGCCAGGTCGCGGCGGGCGGTATCACCACGCTGGTGAGCAGCATGCGCCGGACTTCGTCCGCATCACGCGGGCCGGGCGCGATCCGGGCGGCGGCGAACTCCGCGGTGCCGGCGGCCCACAATCCGGCCGCGGCGACCGCCGCCCGTCCAGCAAGACCACGCCGGCAACGGGCTGCCGCCGCGCAGGCCACAGCGCCGATCGCCGCCGCCGTGATCGCCAGGTGCCGGGCCCGACGGCCCCGCGGCGCAGCTGCGAGCTCCCGCCACCGGCTGCCGTGCAGGCGCCGCATCAGCACGTCGTCGGCGTTGCCGCGCTGGAGGTGAACGCTGACCCAGTCGTCTACCGGCCGGGCGGGGTGCGCCACGTACCGCCGCCCGTGGGCCAGTCGGCCACCGCGAGCAGCGACGCGAAGTGCCAGGTCGGCGTCCTCCCGGAAGGCGCGCCGGAACCGCTCGTCGAAGCCACCGACCATGCTGAGCGCGTCCCGGCGATAGGTCATGTCCGCGGTGATCCATTGCGACGTCGCCAGCCCCGCGGTGACGCGCTCCCAGTCGGTCGGTCGTCGCCCGGCAGGCAGCGGCACGTCGACCCGGCCCTGGCTGCCGACCGTGTCGCCGGGTGCCTCGGCGAGGTCGGCCGCCAGCCGCTGCAGCCAGTCGGGTCCGATCAGGACGTCGTCGTCCAGGAAGCTCACCCACGCCGTGCGCGCGGCCCGCCACCCCAGATTTCGGGCGGCGGCCGGGCCGCGACCGGCCGACCGCAGCACAATGACCTCCACCATGACCTCCAGGCCGAGGTCGAGCGGCTCGACACCAGCGCCCGCGGGCCGGTCGTCCACCACCACGATGGCCTGCGGCCGCGGCCCGCGGCTACCGGCCAGCGTCTGCAGCAACCCCTGCAGGCTGGGCCGGCCCAGCGTAGGGATCACCACCGTCGTGTCGAGCGCGCTCATCGGGCAAGCTCACCGCGGCGAACGACGTAGGGCCCGATCGCCAGCAGGTCCACGGGGGTCGACCCGAAGCACTCCAGGGCGTCGCGAGGGTCGTCGACCATGGGCCGACCGGCGGTGTTCAGGCTGGTGTTGACGACAACCGGGAGTCCGGTCCGCTGCTCGAACTGCTCCAGCATCCGGGCCACCAGTGGCTCGGATGCCCGGTCCACGGTCTGCACCCGCGCGGTTCCGTCGACGTGTACGACGGCCGGGATCCGCTCACGCCACGCGACGTCAACGTCGTGGACGAACAGCATGTAGGGCGACGGCAGGGGCCCACGGCGGAAGATCGCACCGGCCCGCTCGAGCAGCACCATGGGTGCCACCGGGCGGAACTGCTCGCGGCCCTTGATGTCGTTCAGCCGGGCCAGGTTCTGCGCATGGCCGGGGTGCGCGAGGAGCGACCGGTGGCCGAGCGCGCGCGGCCCATACTCACTGCGGCCCTGGAACCACGCCACGATCCCGTTCCCCGCCAGGCACTCGGCGACCTCGGCCGCGACGTCGTCCACCCGGTGGTGCGCCAGCCGCACGGTCGCCAGCCACGCACCGATCTCGTCGTCGGACCAGCCGCGGCCCAGGTCGGCGCCCGGCATCGGCGCCGTCACGTCGCCCTCCACCCGAGCGACGTGCAGCGCGCCGCCAAGCGCGGTCCCGGAGTCGCCGGCGGCTGGCTGCACCCACACCCGCCGGTACGGGCCACGCGCCGCGATCACCGTGTTCGCGACGCAGTTCAGCGCGACCCCGCCGGCCATCGTCAGCGAGTCGGCACCGGTGCGATCCCGAAGCCAGCTGACCAGGTCGAGCAACACGTCCTCGAGCACCAGCTGGACGCTGGCGGCGAGATCGGCATGGTCCTGGGTCCAGTCCTCGCCGGCGGTGCGGGGCGGCGCCAGACTTGCCCAGTCCACCGGCGCGGTCCGGAACCCGCCGTCACCGGTGGCCTGCACCGCCCGGCGCAGCTCGGCGGCGAACCGCGGCCGCCCGTAGGACGCCATCGCCATGACCTTGTACTCGTCGCTGCTGCGCAGGAAGCCCAGGTGCTGCGTCACGTCCTCGTACAGCAGCCCGAGCGAGTCCGGCAGGGACTGGCTCGCCAGCACGGTGAGCTGCCCGTCCTCGTCGTAGTGGCCGGCCAGGTGGCTGACCGACTCGCCACGCCCGTCGAGGACCAGCACGTCGGTTTCGCCGTACGGCGCGGCGAGCGCGGCCGACGCTGCATGCGCCACGTGGTGCGGGACGTAGCGCACCGTCACCGGTTCGAGCCCGGGCAACGCGGTGGCGAGGAAGTTCGGCGCGCGCCATGCGTAGTCGATGCGCAGGTACTCCCACGGGTCGTCCAAGCCCGAGTCCTCGGCCGGCTTGGCCAGAGCCGGGTCGAACGAGTACGTCACGGCGTCCAGCTCGCCCGGCCGGATGCCGGCGCTGGCGAGGCACCAGCGGGCAGCCTGCTCGGGCAGCTCCCAGGCGGAGAACGGAACCGGACGCTTGCCGTGTTTACGCCGGCTGAACCGCTCCTCCTCCGTCGCGGAGATGATCTCGCCGTCGACGACCAGCGCAGCAGCCGGGTCGTGGAAGATCGCGTTGATCCCCAAGATCTTCATCCGCTGCTCCCGTCGGATTCCGCTGAAACGCCCGGCGTTCGGCCGGCAGCAAGGCCACCGGTCACACTCGGACCCTCGCTCGTTCCTCGCTCGGGCTCGCTAGTTCCTCGCTCGGGCTCCTCGTCGCTCCGTTGCGCGGCCCGAGGCACCAGCGGTTCCCACTTCTCGGCGGGAGAAACGGTTCTCCGCCAAAGAAGTGGCCAAAGAAGTGCTTCCTTTTTGTTCAGGTATGGGTAGGAACTGCATACAAACTGGGCGGACTGGGCACCGCGCCGGGATGCGCATCCTGCTCTGGCACATCCACGGGTCGTGGACCACGTCGTTCGTCCACGGTCGGCACGAGTACGTGGTGCCGGTCACGCCGGATCGGGGGCCGGACGGTCTAGGCCGCGCCGGGACGTATCGCTGGCCGGACACCGTGGTCGAGGTGCCGGCGACGGAGTTGGCCGGGATCGACGTCGACGTGGTGCTGCTGCAGCGTTCCCACGAGGCGGCGCTCGGGGAGCAGTTGCTCCACCGGCGACCGGGCCGCGACGTGCCGGCGGTCTACGTCGAACACAACACGCCGCCCACGCCATTCAGCTCGCGGCACCCGATGGCCGACCAGACCGACATCACGATCGTGCACGTTACGCACTTCAACCGGCTGATGTGGGATGCCGGCCGCGCGCCCACCGCCGTGATAGAGCACGGCATCGTCGACCCGGGCTACGCCTACACCGGCGAGCTGCCGCGGGCGGCGGTCGTGGTCAACGAGCCGATCCGCCGTGGCCGGGCCGTGGGTGCCGACCTGTGGCCGGCGCTGACGGACGCCGCACCGGTGGACGTGTTCGGTATGCGGGTCAGCGGGCTGGCCGAGCACCTCGGCGCTCGGGCGGACCGGCTGTGCGCGTACGAGGATCCCGGCCAGGCCGAAATGCACCGTCAGCTGGCCCGCCGACGCGTGTACGTGCACACCAGCCGGTGGACGTCGCTCGGGCTGTCGCTGCTCGAGGCCATGCACCTCGGCATGCCGGTGGTCGTGCTGGCATGCACCGAGGCGGCCGTCGCCGTGCCACGCGCGGCAGGCTTGCTGACCATGCGACCCGACGAGATGGCCGCTGCGATCACTCGGTTCGTCCACGAGCCGGCCGCGGCCCGAGCGGCGGGTGCAGCTGCCCGAGCGCATGCGCTGGAACACTACGGTCTGGACCGGTTCCTGGCCGACTGGGACGCCGTGCTCGCAGAGGTCGCCGTGTGACGGGTCAGCCGGTGAGCCGTCCTAACTCGTCTCCGGTGTCGAATGCCGGGAGCTGTCCGGTCTCGACCAGGGCTTCGGCGACGGTGCGCAGCTTGACGTTGTGGTGCTGCGAGTACCGGCGCAGGAGCTGGAAGGCGCCGTTGGAGTCCAACCCGTAGCGCTCCATCACGATGCCCTCCGCCTGGCCGATTACCGTGCGCGTGGCGATCGCGGTCCGCAAGCCCGTCTCGTTCCGGATGGTGACAAGCGCCACGGCCGCGTGCGTGCCGAGCGCGCGGGCCAGCTGGTCCTCGCCGGCCGGTGGCGTGGCGAGGTAGAAATCGATCACTCCCACGGCCAGCCCGAGCGCCGTCATGCTCGCGCTGACGACCCCGCCCACGCCGACCGGCCGTGCCACACTCTCCCAGCGGGGCCAGCGCTCACCCGAACCCACTCCCGCCACGCAGAGTTCACCAGTGGCCAACGCGTCAACCGCCGGCCCCTCACCCCACTCGTGCTGCAGGCTGTGCAGCACTTCCGCCTCGGGGGAGCTGCCGACCGTCCCGATCACCCCCCGCGCCCGGACCAGCCCGACGGCCGCGCGCTCGCAGCCGACAAGGTGCCGCGCATGGAACAGCACCCGGATTGCGGTGCTGTGTTCGTCCGGCTGATCGCGCAGGTCAGCCGCCATCGCGGCGAGCAAGGCGGCGTACCCGTCCGGGGAAGGCACGCAGCATTGTTACCCCGCTTCACCACCGGGTGAAAGCGTGGGTTGCCGGCCTCACATCTCGCCGGTGCTGCCGGCCGTCACCAGGCGCTGCAAGTCGTCGGGCAGGTTCTCGGCGACTTTCTGGAACAGGCCACCACTCGTGGCCTCGTCCACGACCTCGGCAACCACGCGCGCCAGGAAGGCCGCCTGCGGCTCGTCAGTTCCCGAGCGCTCGGCGACCCGCCGCACGAACTCGCGCGCGTCGAACCGCTCGCCGGTGCCGGTGCCGCCGAGGACGACGGTTCGCCGCAGGTGCTCCCCGATCTCGACCGGCAGCTGCGCGGCGAGATTCTCGGCCAGGCCCTCCGGGATACGTTCGCCGAGCGTCTCCAGCGTGGCTCGGGTGGCTCGCTCCGCATCGCCGCGGGATCCCAGTCGCGCCCGCGCCTGCACGGTTCCGATGAACTCGTCGTGCTGCATCGCGACCTCCATGTCGATGGGGGCTTTCACCACCGACGTACCCGCCCTGGTCGGTGCCAACCCGGGGCTGCGTGCCGATCGACGTGGGGGTGGAGTCACTCCCAGCGAAACCACACCCAGCCCATCAAACCGTTGCGTTCGCGGGAACGGCTCCGGAACGACCACGTACACCATGCCTGTGCGCACATCACCAGGCTTGTAAGCCTGGTGATGTACGCACAGGCCTCGTGATGAGCGACTTACCTCAGCGCGCCTGCAATTTCGCCAGGTATTCGTCGAGCCGGTCGTACGTCTCGGCTGCGCCCTCTTCCATACCGGACTGCAGCGTGCCGTCGCGGTCCTCGACCGTGTCGTACAGCGAGATCGCGGTGACAGTCGTCTTGCCGTCGTGCTCCTCCAGGGTGAGCGTCTCGACCGAGACGTGCCCCGGCATGCCATCCCACTCGAAGGTCCACACGATGCGCTCCGGCGGGACGATCTCGCGGAACTCGCCGCGGAACCCGTGCTCCTCCGGGCCGTCGGCCGTCCGGTGCAGGACTCGCCAGGTTCCGCCCGGCCGGAAGTCGATCTCGCAACTCTCGAACTCGTACTTGCGTGGGCCCCACCAGTTGCGCATGTGCTCGCACGAGCTGTGCGCCTGGAAGACCAGTTCCCGTGGCGCGTCGAAGGTGCGGGTCATCACGATCTCGCGGTCCGACGGGGTACTTACCATCAGCTTGTTACCGCCCACTGCCGTTCTCCTTCCGTTGTCCCTGAAGTTTCTGCAGGTACTCCTCGAGCCGGTCGTAGCTCTCTTCCCAGAACTGGCGGTAGTGCTCGGCCCACTCGGCGACCTCCTTGAGCGGCTCTGCCTGCAGCCGCGCCGGACGCCATTGCCGCTCCCGGCTTCGCGTTATCAGCCCGGCCCGCTCCAGCACTTTCAGGTGCTTCGAGATCGCCGGCAGCGTGATGTTGAACGGCTCCGCCAGCTCAGACACCGACGCGTCGCCCACCGCGAGCCGGGAAAGGATCGCCCGCCGGGTCGGGTCAGCCAGCGCCGCGAAGGTGCGGTCCAGCTGGTCAGTCGACGTCACTTAGCCCTCCGGTTAATTAATCGATCAGTAAAGTACCGCCGAGTGTGCGGCACGTCAAGATGCGCCTCGGACTTCATCTACTCACGGTGCGAGGTTCGCCATGAGGGCTCGTCACCACACGTCCCCGGGCCGCCAATCGCACGCGATCAAGCCGCTCACGTCGAGGGACGGGCTGGTCGGCGTCGGCAACACCATGACGGTTTCGTCGTCCTCTTCCGTGCGCAGGACGCCAGTGGGGCTGATGACGGACGTGCAGCCATGCCACGCCTGCCAGCCGCGCCGTTCGTAGAAGCCTTCGATGTTCGTTCCGTCGGAGAGGGCACCGAGGTCGTACGCCGAGCGGATCAGTCGTTCGGCCTCGCCCATCAGCGCGGCTGCCACGCCTTGCCGGCGCCGGTCGCGGCCGACCGCAAGTGCTTCGACGTAGCCAGTGCGGATCGACATCCCGCGGTGCCATAGCCGTCGTTGCACGACGGCGACATGAGCGACGACCGCACCGTCGACAGCCGCAAGGACGTGCATGCCGCCGAGCGTGTGGTCCCAGTCCTCGTCGGCGAAGTCGTCGTCGTATGCCGCGTCCAGCAGCTGGCGAACGGTGTGCCGGTCATTGGTGTCGAGGTCTGCCGTGTGAACGGTGCGCAGTGCTGCCACCTGACCAATGCTGCTCGACCAATGCTGCTCGGCGGACTGCCGGTTTACGGAATATGGACCAGGCCGACGACGGTGTGCGGTCGCGGTCCGTCGTTGCGTCTCGGTTTCCAGCGGGGTCGACCCACTGCGGCGGCAGGAACTGAGGATGCCCGTCGGCTGCCATTTCGACGTCCCAGCCGTGGTGCTGCACCTGCCGGTGGCGGTAGCCGCGGAGCAGAACGAGATTGTTCACGTCGGTAGCTCCTCGCAGTCGCAGCGCGGGCAGACGAAATCAACGAAACCGTCACAGACCTGCTCGGCAGCGCTTGGCTAGCGCCCCGCGATTACGAGATGAGCGGCGCGACAGCCGCAATGCTGCCTGGGACTTGGAGTCGCTCCTGCACCGAGTGGTGCGTTGACCAGGCGGCGTGATCCGTTCCAGCCGGTCAAGCCGACGCCTGAGGCGATCCCGATTGCCCGCGCGGCGCTGAGTACCTGGCCCCCGGCCGATCGGCGTAGCGGGTCACCAGCGGGCCGGCCACCGCGAGCACCAGCACGTACGCGCTGACCAGCGGGCCAATCGCGACCAACCCGGCGATCACGGCCAGCTCGGCGACGACTACGGAGAACTCGCCGCGGGGTATCAACGCCGTGCCGGCCCGCAGCCGCCCGCGAGTGGCCACACCGTCGCGGGCAGCGGCGTACCAACCGGTCGCAACCTTGGTGAACGCGGTGACCACTGCGAGCGCGACGGCCTGCGGCAACACCGGCAGCACGTCGGCTGGGTCCGTCGACAAGCCGAAGGCGACGAAGAACGCAGCGGCGAACAGGTCGCGCAGCGGTCGCACCACCGTGCGCGCGCGGTCGGCGCTGGTCCCGGACAGCGACAGCCCGATCAGGAACGCGCCCACGCCCGCAGACACACCCAGCCACTCGGCCAGCCCGGCCACCAGCAACGTGAGTCCAAGCAACTGCAGGAGCAGTTGTTCGTCGTCTCCGAGCACCAGCCGGCGGCTCAGCAGCTCACCCCACCGGCGGGATGCCCACAGCACTGTCAGCACCACGGCGACCGCGCCCGTTGAGCCGGCCAGCGCCTGCACCACCGTCCCCCCTGCCAGCAAGACGGACATGGCCGGTAGGTAAGCCGCCATTGCGACGTCCTCGATGACCAACAAGGACAGGACGGACGGACTCTCCCGGTTTCCGAGCCGGTTCAGGTCGGAGAGCAGGCGCGCGATGATGCCGGACGACGAGATCCACGTGACGCCGGCGAGCGCCAGTGACCCGATCCACCCGAGTCCTAGCAGCGCGCCGGCGACCAGGCCGGGCGTCGCGTTGAGGACCAAGTCGACGATGCCGGAGCGAGCGTGGTGCCGCAGGCTCTGTACGAACTCGCCGGCAGAGAACTCCAGGCCGAGCACGAACAGCAGCAGCACCAGGCCGAGCTCGGCGCCCACCTCGACGAACGGCCCGGCGGCTTGCAGCGGCCTGATCCCGCCTTCCCCCACGGCGAGCCCGGCGAGCAGGAACAGCGGTACCGGGGATATCCGGATCCAGCGTGCCAGCACGCCCAGCAGGCTGAGCGCAATGAAAACCCCACCCAGCTCGAGAAGGAGCGTCGCGGTTTCGCTCACGGCGCCAGATCAGCCGCGGATGATCTCGCGGACGGACTCGATGCCCGCATCCGTGCCGATCACGACCAGCGCGTCACCGGCGAGGAGCGGCTCCGCCGGGGAGGGCGACGCCACCACCTCGTCCTCTCGAACGATGGCGACCACCGATGCCCCTGTGCGGGTGCGGGCGCGCGTGTCACCGAGGGTTCGGCCCACGAATGGCGATGTGTACGACACCGTCACCTGCGCGGAGACCAGGCCGGGGATCTCCTTGCTGAGATCCGCAAACCGCTCGGCGATCCGTCGGGCACCGAGGATCTCGGCCATCGTCTCCGCTTCTTCCTCGGTCAATCGCAGGACAGGTCGCCCGGCGTCCGGATCGTCGTGTTCGTAGAGGACGATCTCGACGGCGCCGTCCCGCAACGCGACCACGCCGACCCGCTCGTCGTTGCTGGTCGTGAACTCGTAGCGAATGCCGACGCCAGGAAGCAGCGTCTCGGTGACCTCCACCAGCACATCGTGGCGGACGCTTTTACATCGGCCACCGGTGGCACGCCGCCCGGTGGGTGCAAAGGTCAAATACAGCGAGGCGCAGCGATGCTGGCGCTTGGTGACGTTGGTGGGCTCAACTCTCCTCGACGCCCGCGCGCCCGCGGGCGTCGTCCAGCCGCCGGCGCGCCTCCGCGACCGCGGTGACCGCCTCGCGCTGCGCCGCCTGCGCCTCGGCGAGATGTCGCTCGGCGGTGACCTTGTCCCGGCGTGCCTCCATGCGCTGGCTGTCGAGTGTTTCCAACCGGTCGGTTGCCGCCTCCAAACCAGCGGCGGCGTCCGCGAGCTCGTACTCGCGTTGCCAGTGCGCAAACTCGGCGGCCGCCAGTTCCTCCTCGGCCACGCGGAGCTCTCGGAGTGCTTCCGCGGCGGGGTCGTCAGCCGCGGCGGGGTCGTCCGGCCTTGCTTGATGGCTCGCTGGGCCGACCAGCTCGACGACTACGCCGTCGGGGGGTGGTGGCCGATCTCGACCCGCCCGGTCGGCGGCTGTTCGCTGCCGCCGAGCCGCTAGTTCGTCCACGACAGGCTGGATCCGCCATCCTGGTTCGATCTCGGTGACCGGTGGCTCGGACGGCGCGAGCTGCGCGGCCGGAGCGGCGTCGACTTGCGGCCGCGGGCCGAAGCCGTCGTGCGCGAGCGGTCGCACCAGGCGCCCGTTGCGGACCGTCATCGCTCCCGCCAGATCGACCAGAGCGACTCGAAGCGTCGCCTCCACCTCGGCGAGCACGCTGTCAGTGAGCTGGACGCCCGCCTCCGCAGCCTGGTGCCGGGCCCGGTTCAGCAGATCGCTGATGACCTGACGGCGCTGCTCGGCCAGGTCGCGCAGCCGCTCGCCGTCCAGACCGGTCTGGGCCGCGCGCAGTTCGCGACCCACCGCGGCCAGTCGCTTCATCGCGGCCGACTCGTGCCGCGCCAGCACGTTGACGAGCCAGGCGCTGCGGGTGGGCCGGCGCAGCCGGTGCAGCCGCTCCGCGACGTCGCGGTGGCCAGCGGCCCTGGCGTGGCGCACCAGCTCGTTCCGGGCTGCGACGAAGTCGTCAGGCGGCAAGACGTACAGATCGCTGACGATCTCGTCCAGCTCGGGGACGTTCACCCTGTCATTGTCCCCGAGGCGGTAGCCGGCCGGCCACCGCCGAGGGATCGGAGACGATCAGGACGCCTGCGCGAGCTCGTGCTCGGCCGGCTCGGCGCAGCAGCCAGCGGCCACGGCCGCGCAATCGACGACGAGGCCGTGGCGCAGCGGCTCCAGGTCGTCGCACGCGTCATCCGTGCAGTCCAGCGTGCCGTCGCGGTGCAGCAGGAGCGTGCCGTGGCAGTGGTCGAGATCCGTGCCGCAGTCCGCGCACTTGCTCATGCACACGTTGGTACCAGGCGGGACCGTCAACCACGGGGATTCCCGCGGTGTGTTGGCCGAGCAAACCGGCGAGCACGCCCGCCGGCGTCAGGGCTTCTTCGGCGGCGGACCCGATCCAGTCCGTGCCGGCGCCTTCTTCGGCTTCTTGCCGCCGGTGGTGCTGGCTGCCGCCGTGCGCCGGCGCGGGGCGGGAGCCGGAGTCGACTTCCGCTGCTTGGCCGCGTCCAGGCTGGCCCGCAGCGCGGTCAGTAGGTCGAGCGACCGGGCACCCGCCTGCGAGTCCTGGGTCGGCGTCCGCCCGGTGGCCTTGGCGTCGATCAGCGCGGTGAGTGCCTCGCGGTGCACATCGCGGTACTTCTCCAGGTCCAGCGCGTCGTCGGACAACGAGTCGATCAGCGCCTGCGCCATGGCCAGCTCCTGGCTCGGAGCAGACCACTCGTCGTCGTCGGCCAGGAAGGGGAACCTCGGCTCGCGTACCTCGTCCGGCCACAGCATGGTCGACAGCAGCAGCACGTCCGCATGCACGCGTAACACTCCGACGATCTCCCGCTCACGCAGGGTGACCTTGGCGACCGCGACGCGCCGAGACCTCTCCAGCGCGTCGCGTAGCAGGCGGTACGGCTTGGCCGCCTGCGGCTCCGGCTCGACGTAGTAGCTGCGGTCGAGGTAGATGGGGTCGACAACGTTCCCCGGCACGAAAGAGACCACGTCGATCGAGCGGGAGCCGGTCTGCGGCAGCATCGCCAGATCGTCCTCGTCGAGCACAACGGTCTCGCCGGTCGACGTCTCGTAGCCTCGCCCGATCTCGTCGTAGGGCACTTCGGCACCGTCGATGGAGCAGACCCGCCGGTACTGGACCCGCCCGCCGTCGCTCAGGTGGATCTGGTGCGAAGGAACGTTCTTGCTCTCCGTGGCGACATACAGCCGGACCGGGATCGAGACCAGGCCGAAGGAGATGGTGCCCTTCCAGACCACCCGCATCGCCGCATCCTTCCGGCCACATCAGCGACTCGTTCCACACCGGACGTCACGCCCGCTACCTGCATTGTCACCGCCGACGCCACCGATGCACCACTCCTCCACTTCCTCAACCCGGCAACGTTGCGGCCTTGGAATGACCACGTTCACCACCGCTGCCCGTACATCACCAGGCCTGCAGGCCTGGTGATGTTCGGGCAGGGCTGGTGATGGGCGGGCAGCCTGTGCCCTGGCGACGGACGACCACCTGTCACAGTCGCTGCTGCGGCATCGTCTGATCAGCGAGGAGGCACACCAGGTGCGCGCGGAACAGGCAGCTGAAGTCTTCGCCGAACTACGGCCCTACCTGCACGGCGTCGCATACCGGCTCACGTCGAGCTGGGCGGATGCCGAGGACGTCGTCGCCGATGCCTGGCCGCGGTGGAGTGAGCGAGCGGAGGCCGTCGAGGACCCGCGTGCCTGGTTGACCCGCGTCGTCGCTCGCCTCGCCGTGGATCATCTGCGGTCCGCACGGGTGCGCCGGGAGTCGTATATCGGGCCGTGGCTGCCGGAGCCGGTGGTGACGCCGGTCGGAAGAGCACAGACCGAAGCAGATCCGCTCGAACAGTTGATCGCCGACGAGTCGGTTCGGCTGGCGTTCCTCATCGTGCTGGACGAGCTGCCGCCTGAGCAGCGAGTGGCGGTGGTGCTTCACGACGTGCTCGGCGTCGCTTTCGCCGACGTCGCAGACATACTCGGTTGCTCACCGGCAGCTGCCCGGCAGCACGCGTCGCGAGGCCGGCGGCGGATCAAATCCGCCAACCCGCCTCCCCGGCTGCCGGCGGAGCAGGGTTGGAGCGTGCTCGCCGAGCTGACCGCCGCTCTGCAGGACGGGGACCTCACCCGGCTGTCCCAGTTGCTCGCACCGGATGTGGTCCTGATCGGGGATAGTGCGGGCCGCGTGAGCGCGGCGGGCCGGCCGCTCTTCGGCGCTGTGGAGGTCGCGCGCTTCCTGGACGGCCTGATGACGCTGGCGACCCGGCACGGCGTTGCCTTCCAGACAGAGCCGGTGCTCGTGAACGGCGACCCAGGCTTCGTCATCCGATTCGAAACGGATCGGCCGCGTGACCCCAGGGTCGCGGTCTACGCGTTCGCCTTGGCAGAGGGACGGGTCGCGGCGATCTTTGCAGTGCTCGCACCGGACAAGCTCAGCCGGCTGTCCGTGCAGCGCCCCGCCGCAGCGCCAGCGAGCAGGCCTCGCCCGAACTGAAGCCCTGCGCGGTGAGACCGAGCACCGAGTTGAACCGCGAGCGCATGTTCTCCAGCGCCACCACGTACGCGAGTTCCACCACGCCAGCCTCCCCGAAGCGATCCACCAGGTCAGCAACCATCTCGTCGGACACCCGTTCGAGCTGACCGCTCGCGGCCTCGGCAAACCGGAACGCGGCTCGGAAGTCGTCGTCGAAACGGTCAGCCGTCTGCCAGCGCACCGCGTCGACGGACACTTCCGGATCGAGGCCACGGCGCTCCCACTCACTGGCCCCGAAGTCGATGCACCACGAGCAGCCTAGATACGCGGCCGTGACCAGCACAACGAGGTCGGCCAGACCGGCCGGCAGGCGGCTACGGCGACGCAGGCCGGCGGACTCCATCAGCGCCCACGGGAACAACACGCCAGGGTGGTGGCTCATCGCCAGCACGGTGTCGAGATCCTCCCCGTAGCGATGGCGTCCCCAAGCAAGCGCGGCGCGAACCAACCACGAAGGGGCATGGTCTCGGTGATGGAGGTCGAGTGTGATGCGGGCCATCGGTCCTCCCGGTCGTCCGTCGTCCACCATCCGACGAGCCACGCCTCGGAAATGTGACATCCGGTCAGGGGACTCAGGGATCTTCGCGCGCGGCCTACATCGCGAGAACCGTTGCCTGAACGAGGTACTGGCGGCCGCGGTGGTCAGCGTGACTGATCGCTCTTGGCCGCCTCGCGCGCCAACTGCTCTCGCGCCCGCGCCACGTACGTGTCCGGGTCGTCGACCAAGAAGCTGAGCTCGGTGACGTGGTGGACTCGCTTGGGAGTCGGCACGTCGAGCTGACGGTCCAGGACGGCGTGCACGTTGACCTCGCCGGACACGCCGACCTGCAGATCCGTGCCGCGTTCGGTCTGCCTCGGCTGGAGCGTTCGTATCGACGACGGCAGGTCACGGCGCTGCACAGCGACCCTGGCTATCACGTTCCAGGGGACGGCGATGTCGACCGAGGCGCCGTGCCGAATCCGCATGCCGGACTCGCTGATCAGGTGCGGGTACACCTTCAGGCTGGCGAGAAAACCGAGCATCCAGACCAGACCCCAGGCACTGAGGACCAGCAGGACGATCCGCACCATGGGCCATGGCACCAGCAGGTGCAGAACCAGCATCTCGACAGCCGACGCGAAGATCCACAGCGACATGACCGGCGTGACAGCCCGGGAGTAGCCGACGGCCTCAGTGCCGGCCGGTACTGCCGGCCAGCGGGTCACCCAGCGGAACAGGCTCCGGTACAACCGGAGCTCGAACATCACCGCTCGCCATATCAGAGATAGCAGAATCGGTCGGTGCCGCGTGGACATGAGCTCCTCACCGGACTTCGCTGAGGCGACGTCGAAGCCGGTCGACGACGGCGGCCAGGCCGGTCGCGAAGCAGTCGAACTGCCGGGCCGGCATACCGGCGAAGAGCAGTTCGGCTAGCTCTCGCTGGTCCTGCTCCATCGCCTTGCCGACCGCGATCCCGTGTTCGGTGAGCGCGACCAGCACTGCTCGCCGGTCCGTCGGATGCGGCTCCCGGGTGACGAACCCGCCCTCGACCAGGGCGTCGACCAGCCCGGTGACGTTACGCGGGCTCACCTTCAGTGCGTCCGCCAACGCGCTCTGGGTGGACGGGCCGCGCTGCCTCAGCTCCCACAGCAGGTGAGCGCGCGACGTCGTCAGGCCATCTTCAGCCAGGGTCTCCGTCATGTCGTCGTGCAGCAGGACTGTCAGTTCCAGTACGTGGTCCAGTGCCGCGATCAACCGAGCTTCGGACATCACATCATGAAGGTACCACACTATGTGGTATCTTCACTAGCGTTTGCGTAAGACTGTCCACCGGCTACGGCGGAGTGCGGCTGCCGTGCCGGCGCGCGGAGCAGGCCGACCGGGCTTACTGCTCCGCCCGCAGCCGCTGGCGCCGCTTGAGCTCCTGTTCTGTCGGCTCGGCGGACTCGAAGGACCCAACGCTGATGTCGCCCGCGCGTTCGTAGGTGGACATCAGCACACCGGTGCTCGACGTGCTCGCGTCGCGGACGGTGAAGCTGGCCGGCACGGTCCCGTCCCCGAACAACCGCTTCCCGCTGCCGACGACGACGGGGAAGATCATCACCCAGAACTCGTCGACCAGGTCGTTCCGGAGCAGCGTCTGGATCAAATTCGAGCTCCCATGCACCTGGATCTCCGGCCCGTCCTGCTCCTTCAACGCAGCGATCTGGGGGACGACGTCGCCGCGCAGCACGCTGGTGTTGTTCCAGTCAGCTGACTCGAGCGTCGTCGTTGCCACGTATTTGCGGGCGGCGTTGAGCTCGGCAGCGCCGGGCTCGTCCGAGAACGGCCAGTATGCAGCGAAGATCTCGTAGGTCTTGCGGCCGAGTAGCAGCTCGAACGGCTTACCCATCAACCGCGCCATGACCTGGCTCATCGAGTCTTCCCAATAGGGCACCGACCAGCCGCCCAGAGTGAACCCACCGGTCGGATCCTCCTCCGGGCCGCCCGGCGCCTGCATGACGCCGTCGAGTGTCATGAACGTGCTCACGACCAGCTTGCGCATTGCTGCTGCCTTTCGACGTGGTATTGGTGGCCTGCCTCAGCGCCTGGAGCGCTGAGAGCCCATAGTTCCAGTACCGGGCAACCCGGCATCAAAACCCCGGCGATGGCAGTCACGGCCGCGCTGGGGGTCGCCGGTCGCTACGTCCGGTACGTCCGCGTGGCGTCCCAGACGGCGTCGTTGGCCAGCCGGTCGGGCGACTCGTCCGGCGCCCGCTGCGCGGACTTGCGGACCTCCGAGATGACGACCGGCGGCTCGTCACGCCGGAGACAAGTCAGCCGCCGGTCGGTGGATCAGGTGGTACGACCGGCTCGGCCGACGGCAGTGACGTCGTGGCGGGCTCGGCCGGCGCCGGCAAAGAGTCGACGGGCGCCGGACTTGCCTCGGCTGGTGTGGTCGGCCGCGGCGTCGATTCATTTGCTGTAGATGCATCCGAGGGCGACGGGTTCCAGTCGGTCGGCGGGCCCGCGGCGTCGCCGCCACCGAATACCTGACCGATGCTGGTACCTCCGTCGGTCCCTGTCTGCGATACCGGCCCGCCCGTGAGTGCCTCGAAGGTCGTCAGGGCCACCAAGCCGATGCCGAGCCCGGCCACGGCGGAGATTGCAGCCGCCAGCCGGCGCGACCGCAGCCACCACCAGGCCGACTGCTCTTCGG
>JACVRX010000023.1 GCA_014534205.1 Jiangellaceae bacterium | reverse complement strand
TCGCTGGGGCGGGCTCGCCACGGCGATGCTCTCGACCCCGGCCGTCTGCGCTGGAACCACGTTCATGACCACGCTGCTTGGGTACACAGCAAACCCTCCGGGCACGTACAGGCCGACACGCTGCACCGGCAGCCACCGCTCGGTGACCGTCCCGCCGGGGACCACGGTGGTCGTCACGTCCGGCCGGCACTGGTCGGCGTGTACTCGGCGAACCCGCGCAACAGACTCGTCCAGCGCCACCCGCACCGCCGGATCGAGCGCGTCGGCGGCGGACTCCAGCGCCGCCGCCGGCACCCGCGGGTCGGCAAGTTCCACGCCGTCGAAGCGCAGGGAGAGCTCGCGCACCGCCCGCAGCCCCCGGTCACGCACCGCGTCGCAGATCGGCCGAACCGCCTCGACGGCCGCCGTGACGTCGACACGCGCCCGCGGTACCAGCGCCCGGTAGTCGGACGGATCACCGGCGACGTGCCGGCCGCGCAGGTCGATCCGGCGAAGCACCCGACGAGTCTAGGTGCCACCGCGGACACCGGGCGAAACCGCCGGTTGGCAGCGGTGGCGCTTTCGCGGGAGCTGCGCAGGCGTGCGGCAGAATGCGGCGCGTGGGCACACGGAAGCCGACCCTCGCCGCCACGCCTGCGATCAGCACGCTGTCGCGGGCCGGAGTGACGTTCACCGTGCACCCGTATGACCACCACCCGGACGCACCGTCGTACGGGCTGGAGGCGGCGCAGGCACTGGGCGTACCGCCCGGCCGGGTGTTCAAGACGCTCGTGGCGGACGTCGACGGCGCCCTGGTGGTGGCCGTGGTACCGGTCGACGGGTCGCTCGACCTGAAGGCGCTGGCCGCGGCCGTCGGTGGCAAACGCGCGGCCATGGCGGCGTCTGCCGCCGCCGAACGCGCCGCCGGCTATGTCGTCGGGGGCATCAGCCCGCTCGGTCAGCGGCGACGGCTGCCCGTCGTGGTCGACCGCAGCGCGCTGCAGTTCCCGACCGTCTACGTGTCCGCCGGGCGCCGTGGGCTGGACGTCGAGCTCTCACCGGTGGACCTGATCCGGCTCACGGCGGCCACGACGGCCGGGATCGCTCGGCCGAACTGACCACCGGGCCGGCGGCCGCCGACGCGCCGCCGTCGTCGTCGCCTCCGTCGTCGGCCAGCGCGGAAACCGCGAGCGTGCCCAGCGTCGCCGCGATCGGCCAGGCCAGCAGCACACCGGTCGCACCGAGACCCAGATCATCCAACCCGAACAGCATGCCGCATCCCCAGGCGGTCAGGCTGCCCAGCACGCCGCCGGCCACCAGGCTGTAGAGCACGACCAGCGGGCGGCGTCTGTGCCGTGCATGCAGCACCGGGGCAAGGAGCGCACCCGCCCCGGCGCCGACGATCGCGAACCAGGCGTCGGTCGCAAACTGCCGTTCCGGGGCGACCACGTCGGCTGAGCCCTGCGCGCCACCGGGTACCAGCAGCGACCACACTGCGCCGACCAGGACACCCGCGACGGTCGAGACGGCCAGCGTCTCCACCACGGCTCCGGCGGCGCCGCCCGGCCGGCGCGGCGCCGATCGCCGGCCGCTCGCCGGCTCGGTCAGCCGAGACACGCGGGACCGAGCAGCGCCTTCAGGTCGCCCATCAGTGCGGTCGACGCCGTGACCCGCAGTGAGTCGTCCAGGCGCATCAGCGTGGTCCGATCTGGGCCAGACAAGCGCAGGTGCACCTCGGTGACCCCCGGATGGGTGCGCAGCACCTCCTTCAACCGCTCCACCATTGGTGCGGTGCAGCGGCGGACGTCCACGCTCACGACGACCGGCCCGCTCGGCGACGGAGCAAGATCTGGGAACACCAACTCGCTCGCGATCAGCGCCGGCGCATCGTCGCGACTGTCCAGCCGCCCCCGCACGATCACCACGGCGTCATCGGCGAGCGCCAGCGCGTACTGCTGGTACGTCGCTGGGAACAGCATGACGTCGACCGAACCCTCCAGGTCCTCCACGGTCGCGACCGCCCAGGTGTCTCCGCGCCGGGTCACCTTGCGCTGGACCGACGTGACGAGCCCGCCGATCGTCACGGTGCTGCCCGGTGGGGTCTCCGCCACGTCCGCCAAGGCTGCGATCGTCCGGTCCACCGACCGGGCCAGCACGTGCTCCAGCCCGAGCAGTGGATGGTCGGAGACGTAGAGCCCCAGCATCTCCCGCTCATAGCCGAGCTTCACCGGCTTGTCCCACTCGGTCAGGTCCGGCACCGTGACCTCGACGCCGCGCTGGCCGGTGTCGCTCCCGCCGAACAGGTCGAACTGGCCGATCGCTTCGTTGCGCTTGAGCTCGATGACGGCGTCCACCGCGGCGTCGACCACTGCCGCCAGCGAGCGGCGCGAGTAGCCAAGAGAGTCGAACGCGCCGGCCTTGACCAGCGACTCGACGACGCGCTTGTTGCACACCGCCACTGGGACCTTGTCCATGAAGTCGGGGAACGACTCGAAGCGTCCGTGGGCCGTGCGGGCGGCGACTATGGCGTCGACCACATTGCTGCCTACGTTGCGGATCGCGGTCAGACCGAACCGCACGTCGGTACCGACCGGGGTGAAGTCGCCGGCCGACTCGTTGGCGTCCGGCGGCAGCACCTTGATGCCCATCCGCCGGCACTCGCCCAGATACACCCCGGTGCGGTCCTTGTCGTCGCGCACGCTGGTGAGCAGCGCCGCCGTGTATTCCGCCGGGTAGTTGGCCTTGAGGTACGCCGTCCAGTACGAGATCAGCGCGTAGGCGGCGCTGTGCGCCTTGTTGAAGGCGTAGTCGGAAAACGGGACCAGGATGTCCCAGAGCGTCTGTATTGCCACGTCCGAGAAGCCGGCTGTGCGCATGCCGTCGGCGAAGCCGACGAATTCGGCGTCGAGGACCGCCCGCTTCTTCTTGCCCATCGCGCGCCGCAGCAAGTCCGCGTTGCCGGGTGTGTACCCGGCGAGCTTCTGCGCGATGGCGATGACCTGCTCCTGGTAGACGATCAAGCCGTAGGTCTCGTCGAGGATCTCGGCGAGCGGCTCTGCCAGCTCTGGGTGGATCGGTGTGATCGGCTGTTTGCCGTTCTTGCGCAGCGCGTAGTTGGTGTGCGACTGCGCGCCCATCGGTCCGGGCCGGTAGAGCGCCCCGACCGCGGAGATGTCCGCGAACGTGTCGGGCCTCAGCAGCCGCAGCAGCCCGCGCATCGGCCCGCCGTCGAGTTGGAAGACGCCGAGCGTTTCGCCGTGGGAGAGCAGCTCGTAGGTGGCCCGGTCGTCCAGCGGAAGGGTCTCCAAGTCGACCGGGTCCTTGCCGTTGGCGACGATGTTGCGGCAGGCGTCGTCGAGCACGGTGAGGTTGCGCAGGCCGAGGAAGTCCATCTTCACCAGGCCGAGCGCCTCGCAGGTGGGATAGTCGAATTGGGTGATGATCGCGCCGTCCTGCTCCCGCTTCATGATCGGGATGTGGTCGATCAGCGGCTCCGACGACATGATCACACCGGCGGCGTGCACTCCCCACTGTCGTTTCAGGTTCTCCAGGCCCTTGGCGGTGTCCACCACTTTGCGCACGTCCGGATCGGATGCGTAGAGCTCGCGGAACTCGGCAGCCTCGGCCCACCGCTTGTCGCTGTCGTCGAAGATGCCCGACAGCGAGATGTCCTTGCCCATGACGGCAGGCGGCATGGCTTTGGTGATCCGCTCCCCCATCGCGAACGGGAGACCGAGCACCCGGGAGGCGTCCTTGATCGCCTGCTTGGCCTTGATGGTGCCGTAGGTGACGATCTGCGCGACCCGGTCGTCGCCGTACTTGTCGGTGACGTAGCGGATCACCTCACCGCGCCGGCGCTCGTCGAAGTCGATGTCGATGTCGGGCATCGACGCCCGCTCCGGGTTCAGGAACCGCTCGAAGACCAGGCCGTGGGTGATCGGGTCGAGGTCGGTGATGCCCAGGGCGTAGGCGACGATCGACCCCGCCGCCGAGCCGCGGCCCGGGCCGACCCGGATGCCGCGGTCCTTCGCCCAGCCGATGAAGTCCGCGACGACCAGGAAGTAACCCTGGTAGCCCTTGTCGCAGATGACCCGGGTCTCGTAGTCGGCCTGCCCGCGGGCGGTGTCGGAAACCCCGGCCGGGTAACGGCGGCGCAGCCCCCGCTCCACTTCCTTGACCAGCCAGGAGGTTTCGTCCTCCCCGTCCGGAACGGGGAAACGCGGCATGAAGTTGCCGCCTTCGGTGAAGCGGACGGTGCACCGCTCGGCGATCCGCAGGGTGTTGTCGCAGGCCTCGGGCAGCTCCGCCCACACCGCGCGCATCTCCTGCGCCGACTTGAGGTAGAAACCGTCGGCCTCGAACTTGAACCGGTTCGGGTCCGCCAGCGTGGAGCCCGACTGCACGCACAGCAGCACCGCGTGCGCCTCGCGATCGGCCGGGTAGGTGTAGTGGAGGTCGTTGGTGGCTAGCAGAGGTAGCCGCAGGTCGGCGGCGAGCCGGAGCAGGTCCTCCCTGGTGCCGCGTTCGATGGCGAGCCCGTGGTCCATCAGCTCAACGAAGTAGTTTTCCGGGCCGAAGATGTCGCGGAACTCGGCGGCGGCCGCGCGCGCCTCGTCGTAGCGGCCGAGCCGGAGCATGGTCTGGACCTCGCCGCCCGGGCAGCCGGTCGTTGCGATGATCCCGCCGGAGTACGCGTGCAGCAGCTCGCGGTCAAGTCGCGGCTTGAAGTAGAACCCCTCCAGCGACGCCAGGGAGGCGAGCCGGAACAGGTTGTGCATACCGCCGGTGTTCTCGGCCAGCAAGGTGAGGTGCGTATAGGCGCCGCCACCCGAGACGTCGTCCTCGCCGCCGGCACCCCAGCGCACCCGCGTCTTGTCGAACCGGCTGGTGCGCGGCGTCAGATACGCCTCCAGGCCGATGATCGGTTTTACCCCGTGCTGATGTGCCTTCGTGTAGAACTCGTAGGCGCCGAAGACGTTGCCGTGGTCGGTCATCGCGAGTGCCGGCATGCCCTGCCGAGCGGTCTCGGTGAACAGGTCGTCCAGCCGGGCAGCGCCGTCGAGCATGGAGAACTCGGTATGGGCGTGCAGGTGCACGAAGTTGTCGTCGGGCGCTCGGCTGGAAGCTCGGATAGACGGGTCGGGCACGACGTGCGGAGCCTCCTCGGCGGGCGGGTCGAAGCGAGTCTAGGTCGCTGCGCCGACGCCGCCCGGCTACGGCTCGCCGGAGCCGGGCGGCGCTCAGAGCCGCCAGACCGCGGGCGCGTTGCTGGCCTCGGCGGCGTCGAGACCGGCGCTGATGACCGCGTCCATGATGCGGGCCAGCCCACTGCGGCCGAGCGACGGGGCGCGGCGGGCCATCATGCGCACGATCTGCGCCTCCCGGCGGTGATCCCGGCCGGCATGGCCTGCGACGGGTTTGTGGCGCTGCACCTCGGTCACCAGTTGCACGCGGTACTCGAGGAGCGACGCCAGCGCCGCATCGACCCGGTCGATCGCTTCCCGGCAGCCGGGCAATGACCGCGGCTGCACCTGGCGCACCACCGGCGTCAACGTCGTCGCCGCCTCCATCGCGGCATCCACGTCGCACTGGGCAGCGTCGTCGGCGAGCCACACGCCGTCCGCGCCGGCGGCGACGATGGCTGCGGCGAGCGCCGGCGTGGCGGTGACGTCGACGACCACCGGGCGGCCGGAGCGTTCGCGCACCTCCGCGATCAAGGCCAGGTCCAATGTCGTGCGCCCGCCCGCGTAGGTGCGGCTGCCGCCCTCGCAGAGGACGACCTCGTCGTTGCCCTCGGCAAGCAGGTACTCGACGGCAGACAGCCACTCGTCGACGGTGCAGTAGGGGCCCCGGTGAACTACGGCTGGTAGGCGGGTCCGGCCCACGGCGGCCAGCAGCCGGAAGTCCTGCATCCAGGCGCCGCCTACCACCACGCCGTCTGCGTACCGGCTGACCGCGGGGAGATCCTCGGCCGAGAAGGGCTCAACCAGCAGCGGCCCCGCGGTCAGGTCCCGGGTTGCGCATAGCAGCTGCTCCGCGCTGGTCTCGCCGTGGTGGCGGCGGAGGCTGACGTGCACGACGTCCGCGCCGCGGCGCGGACCGGCGAACACCGGCAGCCGGGTGCTGCCGAGGACCTGGGACCCGATGGTGACAGTGCGGGCCGCGGCCGGTGCCGTGGAGTCTGCGGTTGCGGTCACGGGTGCTCCTCGGGTTGGGGCCGACCCGGGAACCGCGAGCCGGCCTGGCAACAGGAAAGGCAGAGGCGACGCCTCTGCCTTCAGCCGGATCGGGTGGTTGGTGCGTCAGGTCACGTCACCGCTGCCGACCACCCGAGCCGGCTGGGTAAACGCGAAATAGGCCTGCAGCACGGCGATGAGGCTAGGGGTGCCCGTCCGGTGCGTCCAGCGCCCTGGTACCGCAGTCTCAGCTACCGAGATGCCCGGGGGAACGTTGTCGCCTCACGCTCCGGAATGACCACGTACACCATGCCTGCCCGTACATCACCAGGCCTGCAGGCCTGGTGATGTACCCACAGGGGTGGTGTACGTGGTCATTCCAGAACGGTGACGGCTACGCGCGGAGGCGGTCGAGGGCCTGCTGCAAGTCGTTCGGATAGCGCGAGCTATACAACACGCGCGCGCCCGTTCCGGGGTGCTCGAAGGCGAGCCGTACCGCGTGCAGCCACTGGCGCTCAAGGCCCAGGCGGGCCGCGAGCAGCGGGTCTGCGCCGTAGGTCAGGTCGCCGACTATCGGGTGACGTAGCGCGCTGAAATGCACCCGGATCTGATGGGTGCGGCCGGTTTCCAGGTGCACCTCGACCAGGGTGGCGGCCGGGAAGGCCTCCACCAGGTCGTAGTGGGTGACGCTGGGCCGGCCCGACGTCACGACCGCCCAGCGGTAGTCGTTCGGATGCCGGTCGATCGGCGCATCGATGGTGCCGCGGCTCGGGTCCGGGTGACCCTGAACCAACGCGTGGTACACCTTCTGCACACTGCGGTCACGGAACTGCTGTTTCAGCTTGCTGTAAGCAGGCTCGGACTTGGCGACGACCATCAGCCCGCTGGTCCCGACATCGAGCCGGTGCACCACGCCTTGCCGTTCCGCGGCGCCGCTCGTCGAGACCCGAAAGCCAGTCGCCACGAGGCCTCCGACCACGGTCGGGCCGGACCAGCCAGGGCTGGGGTGTGTGGCGACGCCAGCCGGCTTGTCCACCACGACGATGTCGGCGTCGTCGTACACGACGCGTAGCCCGGGCACTGCAGCGGACACTGCAGCGGGCACTGCCGGCGCAGCCGTTGACGAGCCAGGAAGCTCGACGTCCAGCCAGGTGCCTGCTCGTACCCGGTGTGACTTGGCCGCCGGCACTCCTTCGACGAGCACCTGCCCCTTCTCCACGAGCTCGGCGGCCCGGCTCCGGGAGAGCCCGAACAACCGGGTGAGGGCGACGTCGAGGCGCTCCCCTTCCAGCCCTTCGGGGACAGCGAGCTGGCGCCGGTCGGTCACCGGTCGTTCTCCCCGGCTGCCGACTCGGGCCCGGCGCCGCCCGCCGGACCAGCCTGCGCGTCGTACGCAACGCCGCGCAGGCTGAGCCAGCCGATCAGCACCGCGGCGCCGACGATGGCCGCGTCAGCGACGTTGAACAACGGCCAGTTCGGCAGCTCGACGAAGTCGACCACGTGGCCGCGCAGCGGCCCAGGTTCCCGCACGAGACGATCGACCAGGTTCCCCAGCGCACCGCCGAGTAGCGTGCCCAGGGCGAGCGCCCATGGCAGGGAGGTGAGCCGCCGGCTGGCGCGCAGGATCACGACCGCGACGACGGCCGCAATCGCAGTGAACACCACCGTCAGGTTCGTGGCGATGCTGAACGCCGCTCCCGGGTTGCGGACCAGCCGCAACTCGACGATCCCGTCGATCACGGTGACGACGCGACCGTCCTGCAGCCATGCAGTCGCCATGGCCTTCGTGACCTGGTCGAGTACCGTCACCGTGGCCGCGACAGCGAGGAGGACGCCAATCCTGCGGCGCCCTCCGGTCCGGTTCGAATTGGCGTCGCCCGTCAGCGACGCTCCTCCCGTTGCTTGCACGTCATGCACAGTGTCGCACGAGGGAACGCCTGCAACCGTGCCTTGCCGATGGGGTTGCCGCAGTTCTCGCAAACCCCGTACGTGCCGTCGTCGATGCGGGCCAGCGCTCGCTCGGTCTGGCCCAGGATGTCCCGGTGGCTCGCGGCCAGAGACATCTCGTGCTCGCGCTCGAACGTCTTCGACCCGGTGTCCGCCTGGTCCTCGCCTCCGGTGTCGACGCTGGCGCGGAGCAAGTCGGCGATGTCGGACTCCGCTTCGGCGATCTCACTGCGTAGCCGGGAGGCGTCGGCCTCGAGCATGTCTCGCAACTCGGCGAGCTCCGCAGCGGTCCACGGCTCCTCGTCCTCCCGGACGACAAGCGCCTCGGGCGCAGCTGGTCCGGCCGCAGCGGTCGGCGTACGCGCCGGCTCGGTCGCTCGACGCGCCGGCGCCAGGTTCGCGCCAGTGCCACGTGCCTTATTCGCCGGAGCAGCGGTCTTCGGCGGAGCCGCCTGCTTGGCAGCGGCGGCTTTGGTGGCCGCAGCCTTGCTCGCGGCTGACGACTTGGTGACCGTGGCGGTCTTCTTCGCCGCCGTCTTCTTCGCCGGCGCCTTCGCGGCCGCCGTCTTCTTCGCCGGCGCTCGGGTCGCCGTCTTCTTCGCTGGCGCCTTCGCGGCTGCCGTCTTCTTCGCCGGCGCTCGGGTCGCCGTCTTCTTCGCTGGCGCCTTCGCGGCTGCCGTCTTCTTCGCCGGCGCCTTCGCGGCCGCCGTCTTCTTCGCCGGCGCTTGGGTCGCCGTGGGCGCCGCCTTGCTCGGGGCCGGCACCTTGTTCACCGCCTTCTTCTGCACCGCCGAGGATTTCTTGACCGGTGCCACACTCTTGGCCGGTGGCTTCGCGGGCGTACCGGTCGTCTTGGCCGCGGACTTCCGCGTGGCCGGCTCAGCTTTGGCGTTTACCTTGGTGGTCGCCTTCTTCCCGGTGCTCCCCCGCGTCGCTGAGGATTCCCCCGACGCTCGACCACGCCGACCAGTCACCGCCTTCGCGGCGGAGGCCGCGTCGGCCACCGCGCGCCGGACGCGCCCGGTGATGCCCTTGCCATCCGCCATGTCCAGGCCACCTGCCTTCATGATCAGACGTCTGCGTGAGGATAGGTCCCCCACAAGCCAGGCGGCAATTCTGCTGGTAGCGCTCGCCCGTCGCTCGACCCACGTCGCTGGAATTCAGCTGGTCGCACGCGCACCCTCGCTCGATCCTCGCAGATCCTCGCCGCTCCACGCTCCCGCCGGCGCCGCGCAGTTCGGTTCGGCTCCCGAACAGCAAACCCCCCTAGACTGACAGGGCGAACAGGCGTTGATGGGACGAGTAGTCCGGCAGTCGGCCAGCAGCGACCCGGGGACGGTGCGAGCCCGGGGGTACGAGCCGCGATGAAGATCACCCGGAGCCGCCGGAAGAACGGGCCCGCGGGCCTCAGTAGAACCGGCCGCAACGAACGAAGCGGGCCGTCCGGTCCCGGACGGCCAAGGAGGGTGGTACCGCGGGGTCCGCCGGTCCAGTGACCGCGGCCTCGTCCCTCCGTCGGAACGGAACGACGACGGAGGGCCCTCGCAGCCGATGGACACGCCGCTGTACCGCACGGTGCCGAGCCAGGTCGACCTGCCAGCCATGGAGCGGGACGTCCTCGCGTTCTGGCGCGAGCACGACACGTTCGCGCGCACGCTCAAGACAAGTGCCGGACGCCCGCAATGGACCTTCTACGAGGGACCGCCCACCGCCAACGGCATGCCTGGCACCCATCACATCGAGGCCCGGGTCTTCAAAGACGTGTTCCCGCGCTACCGGACCATGAAGGGGTACTACGTCCCCCGCAAAGCGGGCTGGGACTGTCACGGCCTGGCCGTTGAGATCGCGGTGGAGAAGGAACTCGGCTTCTCCGGGAAGACGGACATCGAACGCTACGGCGTCGCCGAGTTCAACGCCCGCTGCCGCGAGTCGGTCGAACGCCACGTCGACGCCTTCGCGGCGATGACCGAGCGCATGGGCTACTGGGTGGACACCAGCGAGGCGTACTGGACGATGGACCCGTCCTACATACAGAGCGTCTGGTGGTCGCTCAACCAGGTGTTCGACAAGGGTCTGCTCGTCGAAGACCACCGCGTTACTCCGTACTGCCCGCGCTGCGGCACCGGCCTGTCCGACCACGAGCTCGCCCAGGGCTACGAGACGGTCGTGGACCCGTCGGTGTGGGTCCGCCTGCCTATAGTTTCCGGACCGCTGGCCGGGCGTGCGTCGTTGCTGGTGTGGACCACGACACCCTGGACGCTGGTCTCGAACACCGCCGTCGCCGTCCACCCCGACGTCACGTACGTCTCCGCGACCGACGGCGCCGAAACACTTGTCGTCGCCGAGCCCCTGCTTGCAAGCGCTCTCGGCGACGGTTGGGCCGTGACAGTCCGGTTTGCGGGGAACGAGATGCAGGGCTGGCGCTACGCGCCTCCCTTCCGACTGGTGGACATCCCGGACGCGCACGTCGTAGTGCCCGACGAATACGTCACCACCGATGAGGGGACCGGGCTCGTACACCAGGCTCCCGCGTTCGGTGCCGACGACCTGCGGGTGGGCCGCCGTTACGGCCTTCCCGTGGTCAATCCGGTCCGGCCGGACGGCACGTTCGCCGCCGACGTGCCGCTCGTCGGTGGTCAGTTCTTCAAGCACGCCGACACCGCACTGGTCAAAGATCTGGACCGGCGGGGCCTGCTGTTCCGGCACACCGGGCACGAGCATGCGTACCCGCACTGCTGGCGCTGCCACACGCCGCTGCTGTACTACGCGCTGCCGTCCTGGTACATCCGCACCACGGCGATCAAGGACGCTTTGCTGCGCGAGAACGAACGGACCAACTGGTACCCGGAAACCGTCAAGTGGGGCCGGTACGGCGAGTGGCTGCGTAACAACGTCGACTGGGCGCTGTCCCGGAGTAGGTACTGGGGCACCCCGCTGCCGATATGGCGGTGCGCGACGGACCGCACTCACCTGGTGTGCATCGCCTCACTCGCCGAGCTGTCGCAACGCACCGGGACGGACCTGTCCGAGCTGGAACCGCACCGCCCGTTCGTCGACGCGGTCGAGCTTGGGTGCCCCGAGTGCGGCGGCACGATGCGCCGCGAGCCGTACGTGATCGACGTGTGGTACGACTCCGGCGCCATGCCGTTCGCGCAATGGGGGTACCCGTACGCACCGGGCAGCGGCGATGCGTTCCACGCTGCCTACCCGGCGCAGTACATCTGCGAGGCCTTGGACCAGACCCGCGGCTGGTTCTACACGCTCATGGCCGTCGGCACGCTGGTGTTCGACCGGTCATCGTACGAGAACGTGCTCTGCCTCGGGCTCATCCTCGCCGACGACGGTCGGCGGATGAGCAAGCACCTCGGCAACATCGTGGAGCCGCTGCCGTTGATGGAGCGACACGGCGCCGACGGGGTGCGCTGGTTCATGCTTGCCAGCGGCTCACCGTGGCAGCCGCGCCGGGTCAGCGACGCCACCATCCAGGAGGGGATCCGCAAGATCCTGATCACGTACTGGAACACCGCGGCGTTCCTGTCCCTGTACGGTCGCGTGAACGGCTGGGCTCCCGCACTGGGAGCACCCGCCGCGCCCGACCGGCCAATGCTGGACCGGTGGGTGCTCTCCGAGCTGCACCAGCTGACACGGGACGTCGACAACGCGCTGGACGTCTTCGACACGCAGCAGGCGGGCGCGCGGCTCGCAGCGTTCGTCGACGACCTGTCGAACTGGTACGTACGCCGGTCGCGGCGGCGCTTCTGGGACGGCGACCCGGCCGCACTCGCGACACTGCACGAGTGCATGCACGTCCTCACCCGCCTGCTGGCGCCGATGGTGCCGTTCGTCACAGAACGGGTCTGGCAGGACCTGATGCGCCCGGTGACGCCGGACGCGGCCGAGTCGGTGCATATGGCGGGCTGGCCCGAGCACGACCCAGCGTTGATCGACCGGGCGCTTGCTGCCCAGGTGGCGCTGACGCGCCGGCTGGTCGAGTTGGGCCGCGCTGCGCGCGCAGACTCGAGGATGCGGGTCCGCCAGCCGCTCGCCCGGGCGCTCGTGGCGGCGCGCGGGTTCGACTCACTGCCCGCCGAGCTGCGAGCCGAGATCGCCGATGAGCTCAACGTCGCCGATGTGGCGCCACTGGCCTCTGCACCCGAGCTGGTGGACGTCACGGCAAAGGCAAACTTCCGCGCACTCGGCAAACGGTTCGGCAAGGACACCCCGCGGGTCGCGGCCGCCGTCGCAGCCGCCGACGCCAGCGCCATGGCGGCGGCACTGCAGTCCGTCGGCGCTGTGACGATTCCCGTCGACGGGATCGGAGACGTCGTGCTCGAGCCGGACGACGTCGTCGTCACCGAGACACCGCGCGCCGGCTGGGCGGTGGCGCGCGAAGGCGAGACGGTCGCGCTGGACCTCACCTTGAGCGACGACCTGGTCCGGGCGGGCCTGGCCCGCGAGGTGGTGCGGCTGGTGCAGGAGGCTCGCAAGGCAAGCGGTTACGAGGTGTCCGACCGGATCGAGCTCGGCTGGCATGCCGACGGCGAGCTCGCTGCGGCGCTGCGCGAGCACCGGGAGCTGCTGGCCGGCGAAGTCCTCGCCACGACCGTCCACGAGAACCTGACCGCCCTGCCCGGTGAGCCCGACCACCACGTCGCCGAGCTCGGCCTCACCTTCCGCCTGCGCCGCGCTCCCGTCGGATGACCGATTTGCCATCTTCTGGAATGACCACGTTCACCACCCGTGCGCATACATCACCAGGCCTGCAGGCCTGGTGATGTACTGGCAGGCATGGTGTACGTGGTCATTCCGGGCCGTGCGGCTACCTGAAGCGGACTGACGGCGCCAGTCAGCGCTGCTCGTCGTCGAGCAGGCTCGCGACGGAGCGCAATGAGCCGCCGGTGGCCGCCGCGCCGCTGGTAGCCATCGCCTCGGTCGGCCGTTCCTCGTCGGGCGGCTCCTCGGTGACGACCGGCGCGACTGAACTCCCATCGGGCGTGCCCGCGGAGGTTTCCAGCTTGCGCAGCTCGCTCTCCAGGTACGCCTTCAGCCGGCTGCGGTACTCCCGTTCGAAGGCCTTCAGATTCTCCACCTGGCCTTCCAGGTGTTCTCGCTCGGCCTCCAGCCGGCCGACTACCTGCTGGTGACGCTGCTGGGCCTCCCGCTCGACCGCCTCGGCCCGGGCCCGGGCGTCCTGCTCGATCTTGGTCACCTTGGCCGAGCTCTCCGAGTCGATTCCCTCGGCGCGCTCCCGCGCCTCCGCGAGCAGCTGGTCGGCCTCCGCCTTCGCGTCGGCGACCAGCTCGTCGGCCGTCTTCTGCGCCAAGGCAAGGACCTTCGCGGCAGCCTCGGTGGGCGAGCCGGAGACGCCACCGGGAACCAGCGCGGTAGCTGCGGACGGTGGCGGCATCGGGCCCTCGACCTGCGGCTGCGGCCCGGTGGTGTCGGCGGCCGCCACGAGCCCGCCGCCGCGGGTCACCGCGGCCAGCTTCTCGCGTAGCTCCTCGTTCTCCCGTTGCAGCTGGGAGAGCGCGGTCTCGACTTCGTCCAGGAACTCGTCCACCTCCACCATGTCGTAGCCCTCACGCAGGCGGACAGTCGTGAACTCCTTGTTCTGGACGTCCTCCGGAGTCAGCGGCATCACTTCACCTCAGGGGTTTGAACGCGGTCAAGGGGTCACCGTACCGCGTTATCGGAGCGACCCCACAACCGAGAGCAGGATCTGCACGACGATGATCAAGATGATGAACGCGAGGTCCAGCGCGATGGAGCCCAGCCGCAGTGGCGGTACGAACCGCCGGATCGCGTTGAGCGGCGGGTCCGTCACCGTATACACGGCCTCCAGCACCACGAGCAGCACTCCCCGCGGCACCCAGTCCCTGGCGAATACCTGGATCCAGTCGGCAACCAGGCGGGCCAGCATCGCGACAAAGAACAGCCACAGGCCCACGTACAGTACCTGGGCGACGAGCGACACCACGGAAATCGAACCTACCCGACCGTTCCCCGTCGTTTCCGGGGTCCCGCGGAAACCGCCATAGACTGGCGCGGACCTTGGCCGAACGTCGCCAGCGGTCGACGAGAGGGATATGAGCCAGCAACCGGTCCGCGAACAGCGCAAGACCCGGCAGCGCGCCGCAGTGGCCCAGGTCCTCGACGAGGTCGACGACTTCATCAGCGCGCAGGACCTGTTCCAGATCCTGCGCGACCGCGGCGTGCCCGTGGGGTTGGCCACGATCTACCGCACCTTGCAGGGGATGGCCGACGACGGCTGGGTCGACGTCCTGCGCTCCGACGCCGGGGAGGCGGTGTACCGCCGGTGCGCGGAGGCGGACCATCACCACCACCTGGTCTGCCGGTCCTGCGGCGCCGCGGTGGAGATCTCCCGGCCGGCGGTCGAGGCCTGGGCCGACGAGGTGGCGCGGGCGCACGGCTTCGTCGACGTGACGCACACCGTGGAGATCTTCGGGCTGTGCCCGCGCTGTTCAGGGAATTGAGGCGGCGGAAGAGTCTGCGTCGGTGGCTGCGAACGGGCTGTGCGTTAGCTCTGGTTGAAGAAGCCGCCGCCTGCGATCCGCGCCTTGTCCTCGGCGGTCACCTTGACATCCGCCGGTGAGAGCAGGAAGACCTTCGCGGTGACCCGCTCGATGTCGCCGCGCAGCCCGAACACTAGGCCCGCGGCGAAGTCGACCAGCCGCTTGGCGTCGACGTCGTCCATCTCGGACAGGTTCATGATTACCGGGGTGGCATCGCGGAAGTGCTCGCCGAGCGTGCGTGCCTCGTTGTACGTGCGTGGGTGCAGCGTGAGGATCCGCGCGGAGTCGATCCGCGACGCCACAGCAACCGGGCGGCGCTCGGCCAACGTGGCGACGCTGCCCGTTCGCTCCCGCGCGCGCACCGGCTCGGGTGCGTCCTCGACGTAGTCGTCCTCCGGCTCCTCGTACCCGTCCTCGGCGTAGTCCTCGTCGTACGGGCCCTTGTCTTCTACCAGACCGAGGTAAACCGCCACCTTGCGCATCGCGCCGGCCATGCTTCCCACGTCCTCCGTGCTGGTGGTGGAACGTCCATCCGGGCGACCGGCGACTACCGATCTCGACCGACCCTAGCCCGCTGCGGGTCGATCACCGAGGATTGCGGTGCCGACACGCAGGTGTGTCGCGCCGGCATGCAACGCCGCTTCAAGGTCTTCGCTCATGCCGGCCGAGATCCAGCCGGCCGCCGGGTGGTGCTGGCGCAGCAGCTGTGACACCTCGGCCAGCCGAGCGAACGGAGGTACCGGATCGGCGCCGAACGGGGCGATGGCCATCACACCGGTGAGCTGCAGATGCGGCGCGGAGGCGATCTGGTCGGCCAACGCGAGAACCGCAGCGGGCGGTATTCCTCCGCGGCCGGGCTGGTCGGATTGCTGCTCATCCAGGCTCAGCTGTACGAGGCAGCGCAGCTCTCGTCCCGCGGCAGCCGCAGCCCGGGACAGGGCGGCCACCAGTCTCGGGCGATCCACGGAGTGCACCACCGACGCGTACCGCGCTACCGAGTTGGCCTTGTTGGTCTGCAACTGGCCGACGAAGTGCCAGCTGAGGTCGAGGCCGGCGCATTCGGCTGCCTTTGCCGACGCTTCCTGGTCCCGGTTCTCCCCGATGTCGCGGACGCCCAGCTCGGCGAGCAGCCGCACGTCGCTCGCCGGAAACGTCTTGGTGACGACAATCAGCGTAATCTCCGCCGCGTCGCGGCGGGCTTGTGCACACGCTCGTTCGATCCGGGCCTGGAGCGTCGCCAGCCGGTCGGCGAGCTGCTCTCGTCGGTTCATGAGCTGTGGCCGTCACCCGCCACCCAGGCCAGCCCGGCGAACCGTCCCGTCGTCCGGTCTCTGCGGTACGAGTACAGCGACTCGTCCTCCGTCGTGCAGCCCGGCAGTCGGACCGCATCGACGCCCAGCCGGGCGAGCTGCGCCAGCACTCCGGCTGCGACGTCCAACGCCGGCATCCCGCGGCGGGAGGTCGCCCACGCCGCCGGTTCCACTTCGGCGACCGCAGTACGCATGGGCGCAGGCAGCTCGTAGCAGCGCGCACAGATGGACGGCCCGAGCCGGGCGGTGAGGCGGCGGCCGCCGAGCTCACGCATAGCGGTCACCGCCGCCGCGACGACGCCGGCGACGAGTCCTTGCCGGCCGGCGTGGGCCACCGCCACAATCCGTCGTTCCGTGTCGGCGAGCAGCACCGGCACGCAGTCGGCGACCAGCACGGCGAGAGCCAGATCGGGGGATGTCGTCACCAGCGCGTCGACCGCCAGTGGGCTGTCCGCAGGCGCCGACACGACAGCAACGCCGGCGCCGTGCCGCTGATCCATGTAGACCACCCGGTCGGCGGCGAGCCCGATGCGCTGCGCGACGCGCCGCCGGTTCTGGTCCACCGCATCCGACTGGTCGCCGACGTGGCGGCCGAGGTTCAGCTCGGCGAACGGGCCGCGGCTGACCCCACCGTCGCGGTTGGTGACCGCGAACCGAGCGCCGTCCAACTCCTCGGCGTATCGCATACGTCGAGGATGCCGCAGCGCTTACTTGAGGAAGTCGGGTACGTCCAGGTCGTCGTGCCCGGCCGGCACCATGCGCCGTGGTTCACGGACGGCTGCGACCGGTGCCGGTTCCGGTGTGGCCGCTGGTTCGTGGCCGGAACCGCGGTCGCCGTCGCGGTTCGCGTCGATTGCAACTGGCTGCTCGTCGGTGTCCGACTCGGGCGACTCCGCGGCTATCGCCCGGTCGGTCCCGACAGCCGGTACCGGCCGGCGCAGGGACCCGACGTCACGGCGGCGCGGCGCGCCGGTGTCGAATCCCGCCGCGATCACGGTGACCCGCACCTCGTCGCCCAGAGCATCGTCAATCACCGCTCCGAAGATGATGTTCGCCTCGTCGTGCGCGGCCGAGGCCACCAGGTTCGCAGCCTCGTTGATCTCGAACAGGCCAAGGTCCGAGCCGCCCGCGATGGAGAGCAACACGCCCTGCGCTCCGTCGATGCTCGCCTCCAGCAGCGGGCTGGAGATGGCCATCTCCGCGGCCGCTACGGCCCGGTCCTCGCCACGGGCCGAGCCGATGCCCATCAGCGCGGAGCCGGCGTTGCTCATCACCGACTTGACGTCGGCGAAGTCGAGGTTGATCAAGCCCGGCGTGGTGATCAAATCGGTGATGCCCTGCACGCCGGACAGCAGCACCTGGTCCGCGCTCTTGAAGGCGTCGAGCACGCTGACCTGCCGATCGCTGATGGACAGCAGCCGGTCGTTCGGGATCACGATCAGTGTGTCGACCTCTTCGCGCAGCGCCTCGATGCCGGCCTCGGCCTGCGCGGCGCGGCGTCGCCCTTCGAACATGAACGGCCGGGTGACAACGCCGATGGTGAGCGCGCCGAGCGACCGGGCGATACGGGCGACGACCGGAGCACCACCGGTACCGGTACCACCGCCCTCACCGGCTGTCACGAACACCATGTCGGCGCCCCGGAGGACCTCCTCGACCTCCTCGGCGTGGTCCTCGGCCGCCTTGCGGCCGACGTCCGGGTTGGCGCCGGCGCCGAGCCCGCGGGTCAGGTCGCGACCGACGTCGAGCTTGACGTCGGCGTCACTCATCAGCAGCGCTTGGGCATCGGTATTGATCGCGATGAACTCGACGCCCTTGAGGCCAACCTCGATCATCCGGTTGACCGCGTTCACGCCGCCGCCGCCGATGCCGACGACCTTGATTACCGCGAGGTAGTTCTGCGGAGCAGTCACGTCGCGTCGCCTCTCGCTCGACTCCGGTTCCGGCGAACCTCAACCTCAAGTTAAGGTTGATAGTTATGTCAACCTGAATGCTGGTGAGCACGCTAGGTGCGTTTGCCGGTTCGATCCGGTAGACACGCCGAGCCGGGACGGTGATGCGCCCCGGTTTCGTTCTTCGCTGGTTGCCTCCGTGCCGGTGCAAGTAACCGGTGCAAGTAACCGGTGCAAGTGAAATGGCCGGTCGGCGCAGAGACGGCCAGCGAAGAATTCAGGCGCCCACAGCTCTCGCTGAGGCAGCAGTTCTCCGCATCCGTGCTAGGCGGCTGGCTCGGGAACGGACCGATTCGCCAAAGTCACCGCATGCGGAATTAGCTCCCGCCGGTGCTCGGCGATCTGCTAGTGCGACTACTAGGGCGTCAGCGCGGGGCGGTCGGGGGCGGAGACGTCGTAGCGCTTCGCATCCTCGGCAAGCAGCGCGCGCAGCACCTGAGCCTTACGGTCGGCGTCTGCCGGCGAGCCCCAGAGCACAAGTGCGCCGGTGTCCAGATTCAGCCGGACGTCGGCCGCACTGCGTGCGGACACCCGCTCCACCCGCGACCCGAGATCGGCCGGCAGGCTGGTCAGCACCGCGACGCCGGCGGCGCGGGTCGCTGCCGCATCCTCACCCGACGGCGCCTCGAGAACCGGCAGCCCGGCGGCCCGGTCCGCCGCCCGGCCGAAGAGCACTCCCCCGGCGTCGACCAGCCACCAGACCCCGTCCGCCTGCACGGCCGCGCGCGGCATCCGGGGTGTGACCTCGACGATGATCGACCGCGGCCAGGACCGGTGCACCGACACCTCTGCCAGCTCGGGCAGCGCCCGGGCGCGTTGCTCGAGCCGGCCGGTGTTCACCCGGATCAACGGCACCCCGAGCGGGGCGTCGACGGCTGCCAGCACCTGGTCCGCCAGAGCGTCGCCGGCGCCGCGGACCCGGACCCGCTCCAGGGCCGTCACATCCGACCACCCCACCAGCCACGCGGTTCCGCCGATCATGGCCAGCAGGACCGTCACGGCAGCGGTCCGGCCCAGCTGGCGCAGCCACTGGTGCCCGGCGCGCCCGCGCAGCTGAGCGGACGCGTCGCGGCGCGGGCGTACCGCCGTTCTGGACGGCGTCACGCCCCGCTCCGCACGGCGCCCGGCAATGGTTGGGCAGCCGATCCATCCGGCCGCACCTGCCGGTCGAGCAACTCCAGGATCTCCGGACCGATGAGCGTGACATCGCCCGCACCGAAGGTGAACACGACGTCCCCCGGCCTCAGCCGCGCTGCGGCCACCTCCGGCACCGCCGACCACGACGGCACGTAGGTCACCAGGTGCTGGGGCAGCGGAACCGCCGCGGCAACCAGGGCACCGGTCACTCCGGGTTCCGGGTCCTCGCGGGCCGGGTAGACGTCCATCACGATCACCTCGTCGGCGGCGCCCAGCGCCTTGCCGAACTCGGCGGCGAAAACCCGGGTGCGGCTGAACAGGTGCGGCTGGAAGATCGCCACCACCCGCCCGTCGCCGGCTAACGGTCTCGCCGCGGTAAGCACCGCGGCGACCTCCGTCGGGTGGTGCGCGTAGTCGTCGTACACCCACACGCCGGCCGCGTATCCCTTGAATTCGAACCGGCGCCGGGTCCCGGTGAACCCGGCAAGCCCCTCACACAGCTGGCGGCTGGTGTACCCGAGGCCCATGCCGGCGGTGAGCGCTGCCGCCGCGTTGAGTGCGTTGTGCCTTCCCGGCACGCGTAAGTGCAGCCGGCCGGCGTTCCTGCCGTGTTCGACGACGTCGAACGACACCCCGATGCCGGCAAGGTCGATGCTTGCAACCCGGACGTCGGCCTCGGCGCACTCCCCGTAGGTGCGCACTTGCACGCCTGCTGCTCTTGCCCGCATCCCGACGGTGAGTGCGCCCGGGTCGTCCGCGCACACGACCAGAAACCCC
>JACVRX010000106.1 GCA_014534205.1 Jiangellaceae bacterium | reverse complement strand
GCACTGGTGGACGTCACTCACTGGGCCAGTGAATGGCCGTGGCTCGCCGTCGCTGCGCAACGGCTGGCGGACGAGCTGGCCGGCGCCGGCACTACGGTAGAGACGCGGGTGTCGAGCACGCCTACCGATCCGTGGACGTGGTCGACGCGCTCCCGCCGACTGTCTGGCAGCGAGGAGGCGAGTTCGCTCTGAACGCCGACCCTGCCGTACAACTGCGACTTATCGACCTTCAGGCGCAGGACCTGGAACTGGACCAGCTCGCGCACCGGCGGCGCACGCTGCCCGAAGTCGTCGACCTGGAGCATTTCGTCGCTGAGCACCAGCGGCTGCGCGACCTCGACGTGATGCTGCGGACGGACGTCGCCGATCTGGAACGTCAGCAGGGGCGTGCGGAAGCCGAGGTGGACCAGGTCCGCCGCCGCAAGGAGCGCGACCGCATACGGCTGGACGCCGGTCAGGTCTCGTCCGCAAAAGAGCTGGAAAGCCTCCAGAGCGAGATCGCGTCACTGGAGCGGCGCCAAGCCGTGCTCGAGGACGCCCAGCTCGACGTGATGGAACGGGTGGAGGCCGCGCAAAAGCGGGCGGCCCAGGTCTCGACCGACCTCGCAGAGGTTGCCCGCCGGGGCGAGGAAGTCCGTCAAGCCCGCGACGCTGTCTGGGCGGCGATCGACGCGGAGGTCGAGGCAGTCTCGCGGCGCCGGGCCACCGTGGCCGCCGAAGTCCCCGCCGACCTGCTGGCGCTGTACGAGCGGATCCGGGCCGAGCGCGGCGGAATCGGCGCCGTCGAAATCCGGGAACGTCGATGCGAGGGCTGCCGGATCACCATCGATCCGGCGGAGATCGCTAAGATCCGGGCGCTCCCCGCGGACGCGATCGTGCGGTGCGACGAGTGCCGGCGGATCCAGGTGCGCACCGCCAGGTCAGGGTTGTGAACGGTCGCCGGCTCATAGTCGAGGCGGACGGAGGGGCGCGTGGCAACCCGGGCCCGGCGGCGTTCGGTGCGGTGGTGCGAGATGCGACCACGGGCGAGGTGCTGACAGAGCTGGCCGAGCCGCTTGGTGTGACGACGAACAACGTCGCGGAGTATCGCGGCTTGATCGCCGGGCTGCAGGCAGCCCGCCAGATCGACCCACAGGCGTCGGTCGAGGCTCGGTTGGATTCGCGGCTGGTGGTCGAGCAGATGTCCGGCCGGTGGAAGATCAAGAACCGGTCCCTGCTGCAGCTCGCGCTGCAAGCGCGCGACGTGCTGCCGGCCGGCCAGGTCACCTACAGGTGGGTGCCACGCCAGCTCAACACTCACGCCGACAGGCTGCTCAACGCCGTGCTTGACGCGGCGACTCGCGGTTGGTGAGCAGGTCGGCGGCTTCGTCCACGGACCGCACCAGACTCACCCGGCCCGCCATCGTCCGCCCGTCGGCCAACGCGGACAGCAGCGGCCACGCAGGAAGCCGTTCCTGCCAGTGCTCCGCACCAACGAGGATCATCGGTGCCGGGTCGTCGCCGTAGTAGTTGTCGGTCGCATCCTGGAAGATCTCCTGGACGGTGCCCGCGGCACCGGGCATGAAGACAATGCCTCCCTGACTCGCGGCGAGCAGGGTGTCCTCGCGCACGGCGTTGCGGAAGTACTTGGCGATGTGCGACGCCAAGGCGTTGGGTGGCTCGTGTCCGTAGTGCCAGGTCGGAATGCCGAGCGACTGGCCGCCGTCGGGCCAGGCAGCCCGCACGTCGAAGGCGGCCCGCGCCCAGGCCGTGACGTCTTCAGCGAACGACGGTGTCGCGGCCAGCACGTCTAGCGCGTCGTCGAGCGCGCTGTCCCTGCACGGCGCCAGCCAGGCGCCCAGGTTCGCGGCTTCCATCGCACCCGGACCGCCGCCGGTGACGACCAGCCGGCCGGCTCGGGTGAGCCGGCGGCCCAGCTCCGCGGCCGCGCGGTAGTCGTCGTCGCCCCGGCTTACCGCGTGCCCGCCCATAACGCCGACGACCGCGTCGTTGTCCGTGATCAGCTCGTCCAGAGCGTCGTCGATGGAGTGGTCGTGCACCGCCATCATCAGGCTGGCGAAGACGTCGCGGCCCGCCAGCGCCTCGTGGTACCAGACGTACGTCGTGCTGTCCGTCGTGGCTGCGTAGCCAGCGTCGAGCTCCCGGTACAACTCCTCGGGCGAGTAGAGGCGTACCCGGTAGGGGTCGAACGGCAGCTCTGGTACGGGAGGGAAGACCAGCGCACCGGTCTCCACCAGGTGGTCGAGTAATGCAGCCGGCGCCTGGCAGCCGAGCAACACTCCGCCGTAGCCGGTGTAACCGAGCAGCTGGTCGCCGCGGGGAGTGAGGTCCAGACCCTGCACCCGAAGCCCGGCGAGCGACCCGGTGCCTTCCGCCAGCACGGCGTCCAGGTCGGCGATCGACTCGATCTCGCGCATGCTGTTGACGCTAGCCCGAACGCGATGTCCGCTGCCGCGTAGTCTGCCCGTCATGCCGCGCCGGCAATTGCGTCTCGAGCCTGCGCACGCTGCGCGTATCCGGGCTGCCCTCGACCGGGTACATGCGGAGTTGCAGGTGCCTGTGGAGTTTCCAGCCGAAGCGCACGCAGAGGCGGTGACCGCGGTGGACTCGGCGCCGCGGGCCGCCCGCGACCGCACCGACATCCCGTTCGTGACGATCGATCCGCCCGCGTCGATGGATCTCGACCAGGCCGTCCACCTGTCCCGGGCGAGCGGTGGCGGCTACCTCGTCCATTACGCGATCGCCGACGTCGCGTCGTTCGTGCGGCCCGGTGGGCCAATAGACCTGGAGGCGCACCGGCGCGGCGTCACGTTCTACGGGCCCGACCGGCGGGCGCCGCTGCACCCGCTGGAGCTCTCCGAAGGCGCGGCGAGCCTGCTGCCTGGTAGCGACCGGCTGGCTTTGGTGTGGGAGCACCGGCTCGACAGCGCCGGTTCGCCGACGTCGTCGACCCTGACGCGGGCGGTGGTGCGTAGCCGGGCGAAGCTGTCGTACGAAGCCGTGCAGCGTGAGCTCGACGCCGGGACGGCCGGCGAGATGCTGTCGCTGCTGCCGGAGATCGGACGCCTTCGCGAGCGGCAGGAACGGATGCGCGGCGGGGTCTCGCTGCCGGTGCCGCAGCAGGAGATCGTGGCGCACGACGGCGGCTATGACTTGCAGTTCGACAGCTCGCTACCCCTCGAGCAGTGGAACGCACACATCTCGCTGCTCACCGGGATGGCGGCTGCGGCGATCATGCGCGCCGGTGCGATCGGCATCTTCCGAACGTTACCGCCGGCGCAGGAGCGCGACGTCGCGCGGCTGCGTCGCATCGCCAAGGCGTTGCGGATCCACTGGCCGAAGAGCATTTCTTACGCCGACTTGATCTACTCGTTCGACCCGCGGCCCGCCTCGCACGCAGCCTTCCTGAACGCGGCGGCCAGCTTGTTTCGCGGGTCTGGGTACACGACTTTCGACGGATCGGTGCCCGCGGGCGCGGGGCACGCGGCACTCGGTGCCGAGTACGCCCATGTCACGGCACCGCTGCGCCGGCTGGTGGACAGGTACGGGCTGGAGATTTGCCTGGCTCTCTCCGAGGGCCGCGAGGTGCCGGAGTGGGTGCGTGCCGGCCTCGGTGTGCTGCCCGAAGTCATGGCCGAAACCGGTCGCCGGGCGGGCGCCTACGAGGGAGCGTGCGTTGCGATCGTCGAGGCCGCGGTGCTGACGGGGCGCGAAGATGAGCTGTTCCCCGGTGTGGTCGTGGACCTGTTTCGCCGCGACAACCGCGGCGAGGTGGTCATTCAGGAGCCGGCGGTGAAAGGCCGGGTGGACGGTTCCGGGCTGCCGCTCGGCGAGGACGTCACAGTGCGGCTGGTGGAGGCGTCGATCGAGGCGCGGCGGATCGCGTTCGCGCTGGCCTGACGTCGGATCTTGTGGCCGGCTGGTTCGCTGCCCCGGATGTAGCGATCACCAGGTGAGTCGATATATCACCCGGCTTGCAGGCCTGGTGATGTACCGGCACGCGTGGTGAACGTGGTCATTCCAGGCCGTTCCGTACCAGTCGCGTGGCAATCAGGCGCTCGTCGGCGGCTATCGTGCTCGCGGCTTCGCGCACAAGCGTCCAAGTGGTCAGCCCCAAGGGTCCCTCGAGCCGGCCGGTTCGGAATGCACTGAGGATTTGCTCGCGCACCGGCTGCTCTTCTGCGGCATCACAGGCGAACAGCGTGCGCACCGTCAGTGCGCCTTCGGGGCTGTGCTCGACGACGGTGTGGTGCGGCCAGCGGCAGGACCCGTCGTGCTCCCATTGGCCGCAGAGGGCCATCGTCACGGCGCCCCCGGGTGCTCGATGGTCGCCGCCCAACGCCACGTCGAGCTCTGCCTGGTGTACGAAGACCTGCCGCACGTGACAACCGTACGACTAGGTTGCGGATGTCCTTGGATGAAACGGACATATACCCCTATAAGTTCCTCATCATCGTGTGGGCCGGAGTGCGATGGGTAATAGAACTAAGGACAGCACATGCCAAGTGGCGAAGGAGGACGCTCACAATGACGATGTTCGAGCCGTGGGAGTATCGCACCAGTAGCCAGTTCACCGGCGGATCCGACCTCACGGGCTACTCGATCGCTGCGGTCGACGGCGACATCGGGCGCGTGGACTCGGCCACCTACGACACTGGCTCGTCCTATCTGGTGGTTGACACCGGGCCGTGGATTTTCGGCCGCAAGGTGATGTTGCCGGCTGGAGTGGTGGAGCGAATCGACACCGTCGAGAAGAAGGTGTACGTCGACCGCACGAAGGACCAGATCAAGGATGCGCCGGAGTACGACGAGACGCTCGCCGACAACACGGACTATCGGGAGCGGCTCGGGTCCTACTACTCCCGCACATACACACCGGGGATGTGACGATCACAGCGAACCCTTGGGCTGATCGAGGGTGAGAACGGATCCCAGGTCCACTACGGACCTGGGATCGGTTTTCGCTGACCGCTGGTATGCGGCGAACTCCACGCGGTCCGCACGACGAGTTGCGCCCGCACGTAGGTACTAATAGACATTCAGAATCGGGTCTTCCGGTCGCGCAATCACCCCCCGTCGGGCCATGGATCGAGGAATCTTGCCGAGCGGAAGCGGGGGATCCAGCGGCGCGCTCGCACACTGAGTTGGTCGTGCGGAACCGGGGCGGGAGAGCCCGACGCCCCGGTTCCCCAAGATCAACGGACGATGTGCATGGTGCATACAGTCAGGTGGTGCCGCGGCCCCGGGTGGGCGGGCGTTGGCGCTGGAAGACGAAGCCGAGCGCCACCATGCCCACGCCGAGGACCAGGTGCAGCCAGTCATCGGCTGTGTCAACGGGAATGAAGTTCGCGTCGCTGTCCTCGTCGATGATCAGCCCGTACAACCACAGGACCAGGTAGATGATCCCGCCGCCGATTAAGTAGGCCCGTGCCCCCGACCAGGTGCGGGCCAGCACCAGTCCCGCGATGCCGAAGAGCAGATGCACGATGTTGTGCAGGATCGATACCTGGAAGATGCCCAGCAGCTGGGCATCCGAGTCGCTGCCAGCGAACTCCATGGTGTCGTAGTCGGTCGTGATGCCCGGGATGAATCCCAAGACCCCGATCAAAAGAAACACCACGCCGACGGCGAGCGCCGCTCTTTGCATGTTGGTGGCGGTCATGCTGCGACCCGCCCTGATCTCTGCCACTCGTTAACCCTTTCGTTCGAGTCCCTGGAAACGTCGGGCTGACGGACGGGCTTCGTACCCCGCAAGCCCCGCAGACAAGCATCGAGACCATCCAGCGCCGCGCGATCGCGCCCCGGGCCCGGACCGACCCCCGACGGAAGCCCAAGAACCCCGCATGTTTGGTGAACCGGCGAGGAGCACGTGCAGATGTCGGACCTGCGCTACAGCCTGACGGCCGTGCGGCTGGACGCGGCTGACGCGCGACGGCGCTCGTCGGAACCCGACGGAGCCTCTCTGCGCGGGCGTGCGCGACGTTCCCGCCGTCGTCGGGTCGCGGAGTCCGCAAGCTCTTCAGCTACGCAGCTTCTTGG
>JACVRX010000061.1 GCA_014534205.1 Jiangellaceae bacterium | reverse complement strand
TTCAACTGCGCTACGTCGTGAACTGCCCTGGTAATACAACTGACAATCCGGTTGGGGTTGGAGAGTGTACGACTTCGCTGTGTCTCTTGGGCAGCGGTGAGCCGGGTGTGAACTACCTCGTGTACCAGCGAATCGACACGGGGCCGTGGGAGCTTCGGCCCGGTGTGCAATGTCGCGTCATCGCCGATCCCATTCCACTCGCCGACGTCGAGGCGGAGATCAGGGCAATCATCGAAAAACGGTTCATGCATGTGGCGGAGCCAGAGATCAGCGTGGCACCGGCCGTGAACGCGCTGGTGAACCTCCCTGTGATCGCAGCGACACCGGATCCCGGCCCGCTGGGCTTCGACATCACCAACCCGCTGCCGGGGCGGGTGGAGGCGACGCCGTCGTACTTCTGGACGTGGAGCAACGGCACGACCGGGAGCGGGCCGGGCGTCGCTTACGATGGCACCAGCCCGACGCGGAGCCCGGGGCACTACCCCGTCCAGAGCACCTTCGCCGACGGCGGCGACGCGAGCGTCGAGCTGGTCGTCTCGTGGAGTATCACGTTGACGGTGCCTGGCATTCCGCCTATCGACGACATCGAGCCACTGGAATACAGCGCTACGGAAAGCTTCACGGTGCGGAGTGCACGCACGGTCCTCGTGGAGTAACGGATGCTCACCTCTGTCGTGTTGCCATGACCACACACCGGACAGGCAAGCATCGGTGTTCAGCGGGTAGTCAGTGCCGCCGGCGACACCAGTTCCCCATTGATCAACGAGGAGCAGGCCCTACTTGTCGATGTCCCCCACGACGAAGAACATCGAGCCCAGGATCGCGATCATGTCGGCGAGCAGGCATCCGGCAAAGAGCTCGGGCAGCACGGCCACGTTGTTGAACGACGCCGAGCGCAGTTTGAGCCGCCACGGTGTCTTCTCGCCCCGGGAGACGAGGTAGTACGCGTTGATGCCCAGTGGGTTCTCGGTCCAGCAGTAGGTGTGGCCTTCCGGCACCTTCAGCACTTTCGGCAGCTTGACGTTGATCGGACCGGCTGGAAGCGACCGCATTCGGTCCACACAGGCGTCGGCCAAGTCCAACGACACCGACACCTGCTCGGCGAGCACAGAGAACCGCGCGTAACAGTCGCCGTCGGTGCGGGTCACCACGCGCCCCACGCCGCCGTCTCGGAACAGCTCCGGGTACGCAAGGTACGGCTCGTCCCTGCGCAGGTCGAAGTCGACGCCGCTTGCTCGGGCGATGGGCCCCGACACGCCGTACGAGTGGACAGCCGACGCCGACAGCACGCCGACCCCACGGGTCCGCGCCTGGAAGATCTCGTTGCCGAGCATCATTTCGCGTAGCGCTGGCAGCCGTGACCGCACCCCGGCGATGGCAGCCGACACTCGTGAGAGCCACCCGGCCGGCAGGTCCTCCTTCAACCCGCCCACCCGGTTGAACATGTAGTGCATCCGGCCACCGGAGATCTCCTCCATCACCTGCTGGATGGTCTCCCGCTCCCGGAACGAGTAGAAGATGGGCGTGATCGCGCCGACCTCGAGCGGATAAGAGCCCAGGAACATCATGTGGTTGAGCACGCGATTGAGCTCTGCGAGCAGCGTCCGCGCCCAGACCGCGCGCACCGGTACCTCCATGCCGAGCATCCGCTCCGCTGCCATGACGACGCCCAGCTCGTTGGCGAACGCGGAGAGCCAGTCGTGCCGGTTGGCCAGCACGACGATCTGCCGGTAGTCGCGCACCTCGAACAGCTTCTCGGCGCCCCGGTGCATGTAGCCGATGACCGGCTCGCAGCGCACGATCCGTTCGCCGTCGAGGGTGAGACGAAGCCGCAGCACACCGTGGGTTGCCGGGTGCTGCGGCCCGATGTTCAGCACCATTTCGGTGGTCGCGAGCTCGCCCGCCCCAGAGCCGATGCCCACGGTCGTCTCGCGCGTCACAACTTCGAGTCTGCCACCAGCGACGACGACAGACCGGCGCCAGACGGTTCGACCTCAGTGAAGACCTGCGGCACCGGCCCAACCAGGCCCGGCTCGCTGGGCCGCCCCGGCGAACGGTGGTAGGGGCATAGCCTGCCGGACATGGACCAGGTCTTCGCACCGCCCGGCGAGACGTGGCAGCAGGTATCGCATCGGCTCGCCGAGCTGCGCCGCCTGCTCTTGGGGATTTGTATCGTCGTTGGTACGGCAGCAGCTGCCGTCCTCGGCTCGTGGTTTGCGGGCTGGTGGCTCGCAGTGGTGACCGTCGTGGCCGGCGTGGTGGCAGCGATATGGGGCTTGTGGTTGATCGACCGCAATTGGCGGGCATGGGGTTACGCCGAGCGCGCCGACGACCTACTCGTCACCTGCGGCGTGCTGTTCAAGCAGCTCACCGTCGTTCCGTACGGCCGGATGCAGTTCGTCGACGTCAAGTCCGGCCCGTTGGAGCGCAGGTTCGGCCTGGCCACGGTGCAACTGCATACGGCGTCACCTGCAACCGACGCGCGGATACCCGGTCTCCCGCCGGACGAGGCGGCCCGGTTGCGCGACCGGCTCGCCGCGCTGGGTGAGGCCAGGGCGGCCGGCCTGTGACTGACGAACCCGCGACCGCCGAGCCGCGGAAGGAAAACGGGGCGCCCGGGGCTGCCGACCGCACTCCGGCGCACTTTCGCCGCCTGCACCCGCTGACGCCGCTGCTGCGCGGCTGGGCGTGGCTCGCGGCGGCGGTCGCGTTCGGCAGCCAGGACGTGTTGCTCTCCGGCGCCAGCCCCCGGATTCTGGTCCTGGTCCCGCTGATCGCCGTGGCGGGCCTTGCCGTGGGGCTCGCCAGCTGGTGGTTCACCCGGTATGGCATCGACGGCGATGCCCTGCGCATCGACTCCGGCATCTTCGAGCGCCGATCGCGACGGGTCCGGCTGGATCGGCTGCAGGCCGTCGACGTGGTCCGCCCGCTCTCCGGCCGGCTGCTGGGCGTCTCCGAGCTACGCCTTGAGGTTGCCGGCGGGAGCGATACCGAAGCACCGCTCGCCTACCTCGCTGCCGACGAAGCCGTCCGGCTGCGGGCGGAGCTACTCGCACGTGCGGCCGGTATCGACGCGGCCACACCGGAGGCACCGGAGCAAGTCGTGCACGAGGTGCCACCCGGCCGGCTGCTCGGCTCGACGGTACTGTCGGGGACCTTCCTCATCGGCGTCGTGTTCCTGCTGCTCAACGGTGCGGCGTTCGTATTGACCGGCGGTGACGTCGCGATGGGGGTCCTGACGGCGTCGCTCCCAGGCGTGCTGGCGATCGGCGCAGCACTGTGGAACCAGTTCGTGCGCAACTTCGGCTTCGTGCTCGCGGAGTCGCCGGACGGTTTCCGGATCCGCAAGGGCCTGCTGGATATCAAGGCGCAGACGGTTCCACCAGGGAGGGTCCAAGGCGTCGCGCTTCGGCAGCCATTGTTCTGGCGGCTCACCGACTGGGTCCGGCTCGACGTCGACGTCGCCGGCTACGGCAAGACCTCCGACACCGACGCGAGCAAGAGCTCGGTCCTGCTGCCGGTGGCGTCGCGCCGTGACGCATTCGACGTGATGCGCCATGCGCTGAGCGGCGCGGCGCCGGAAGCCGTCCTCGTCGAGCCGGCTCCGCGCCGGGCCGCCTGGCTTCGACCGATCGGCTGGCGACGGCTGGCCTACGGTGCGGACGACCGCCTCGTGGTGGTCCGCGAGGGAGTGCTCTACCGAACGCTGACCGCGGTGCCGCACGCCAAGACGCAGAGCATCCGGCTGACCCAGGGCCCGATCCAGCGTCGGCTCGCTCTGGCGACCGTTCATGTCGACACCACACCTGGGCCCGTCGACGCGATCATCAGGCACCGCGACCAGCTAGAAGCCCGGCGAATTTTGGAGGAGCAGACGGTTCGTGCCCGGCTGGCCCGCAAGGCCGACGTGCCGGAGCAGTGGATGTCCGTACCCGGTGCGCGCAGGCGCGCTGAAGAAGCGCCGGCGCAACCGAACCCGGCAGCGCTGCCGTTCCATTGATCATGGACACTTCGCCGCTGTTTTCAGCAGCAAAGTGCTCATGATCAAGGGGACCTGGTGGGTGGGAGGAAGGCAGCCAGCGGGGCGGGCAGCGGCCGGCCGACGGTCTGGACCAGCCAGCCGAACCGGCCGAGGCCCGACGGGTCCAGCAACTCGGTCGCCTGGCTGGCTCGCGCCACCGCGTCCAGATACTCACGTGGCCTGCTCACGGCGAACTCCCGTGGCGGAAGCAGCGCGTCGACGCCGAGTGCGCGCAAAGCCTGCCGCTGCGTCGTCAACAGGGACGCGCGTACGCCGGCGGCAGCACCGGCCGCTTCGCAGGCGTCCAGCGCGACGTGCGCGGTGATGTTGCACGATCCGTTCGGGATGGGCGGCACGGTCCGGCCATCGCGATAGCCGGTCAGCGATCCAAAGGGCGGCCGGTCCGCACGTAAGTGGTAGTAGTCGACGGCGACGACGACGCCGTCGTGGACGCGCCGGACTACGTCCGCCCATGCCTCGTCACGCGGTCGTCCGATCTCGGCGCGCCGGCTGGGTGCCGCGCCGTCGAGTGGCCACCAGCGGGCCAGCCACTCGACGTCGGCAGCATCCGGTTCGCCGCCTAGCTGCTCGGCGCCGGACGCTGGGTCGACCAGCACCAGCCGCGCGTGCCCGGCGGCGTCCACCTCGACGACGTCCACCGGCACGTCGTCGAGCCACTCGTTCGCGATCACCAGGACGTCCGTCAGCTGGTCGGGGAGCTGCGCCGTCCATTGGACGTCAGTAGGGAGGCCTGGTGGCCGCGGCGACACGTCCACTCCCACCAGAGTCGACCCGATGCCGTGCTGGCGCAGCGCGACGAGCAGTTCACCTCGGCCGGCGCCGACGTCGACGACGGTTCGTGCTCGGCACGCCTCGGCGAGCTGCGCGACCGCTCCGGCGAACAGCGTGGAGACATGCACCGACGTACGGAAGTGACCGGCCGGCTGCTCCCGGCGGTAGAAACCGCCGGGGCCGTAGAGCGCGTGCTCGGCCGCCTCGCGCCAAGTCCGCCATGCCAACGCCAACCCCTCACCAGCGTTGATCACGGCGAAATGGTGGTGAAACTCGCCGGAAAGGGAGGCATTCGGCCATGATCAACGCAAGCTACCTGACGGTGGAGCTTCCGCAGAGAGCGCCTGACATCACGTGATCTAACCTGGCCGCGCCAACGACGGTGCAGCGGAACGGACCGACCATGGCGGAACACACGGCGCAGGCGCCGGCGCGGCTCGGCGTGGGAGTGATCGGGGCAGGTCGCGTCGGTTCCGTGCTCGGTGCCGCGTTGGCGGCAGCAGGACACCGCGTCGTCGGCGTTTATGCGGTCTCCATCGCGAGCCGCCAACGGGCGCAGGCGCTGCTGCCCGACGCGCCGCTGCTCACACCGGGCGAGGTATTCGATCGAGCGGACCTGGTGGTTCTGGCGGTTCCCGATGACGTGTTGCCGGACCTGGTGGAAGGACTCGTTGCCACGGGGTCCGTTCGGGCCGGCCAGCTGGTGGCGCACACCAGCGGTCGGTTCGGGATCGACGTCCTGCAACCGGCGACCACAGCCGGAGCGTTGCCGCTCGCGTTGCACCCTGCGATGACGTTCACCGGCAGCGCTGTCGACCTGGACCGGCTGCCGAGTGCGACGTTCGGAGTGACCGCTCCGGAACCGCTGTGGCAGGTTGCCGAGGCGCTGGTGATAGAGATGGGCGCCGAGCCGATCCGTGTCGCGGAAGAGAACCGCATCCTCTACCACGCGGCACTGGCACACGGGGCCAACCATCTCGTCACGTTGGTTGGCGAGGCGGCCGACCTGCTTCGCCACGCCGGCGTTCCGGAACCCGAGCGAACCCTCGGCCCGCTCCTGTCCGCGGCGCTCGACAACGCGCTGCGCGACGGCGACGCGGCATTGACCGGACCGGTGGCCCGCGGTGACGCGGGCACCGTGTCGCGGCACGTTGCCGAGATCGAGCGGGTCGCGCCGGAGTCCGTCGCGGCCTATGTCGCGTTGGCTCGCCGGACCGCCGCGCGCGCCTTGGCCGCTGGACGGCTGACCCCGTCCGGCGCCGAGCCACTGCTCGATGCCCTGGCTGGGCCGGCGGCGCGCCGCGATTGGAATGAAAGGTGTTAGCAGAGAACGACGGGCCGGTGATCGTCCGGACCCGTGCCGAGCTCGCGGAAACACTGCCGGTAACCGAGGCCCTCACCGCGGTGGTAATGACGATGGGCGCGCTGCACGACGGTCACCGCGTGCTGATCGACGCCGCCCGCGACCGGGTCTCGCCCGGCCCGGTGACGGTGACAATCTTCGTCAATCCGCTCCAGTTCGGTCCAGGCGAGGACTTCGAGCGGTACCCGCGGTCGTTCGAGGCCGACGTCACCGTGTGCCGCGACGAAGGCGTGGACGTCGTGTTCGCGCCCGACGTCGATGAGATGTACGCCGGCGGGCAGCCGGAGGTAACGGTCGATCCGGGACCACTCGGCGCGGAGCTGGATGGCGCCGCAAGGCCGGGCCACTTCGCCGGCGTGCTCACCGTCGTGGCGAAGCTGCTCAACATGACCGTTCCCTCGTTCGCGATCTTCGGGGAGAAGGACTACCAGCAGCTGGTGCTCGTCCGCCGGATGGTGCGCGACCTGGACATGGCCCAGCGGATCGTCGGTGTGCCAACGGTGCGCGAGCCGGATGGGCTGGCGTTGTCCAGCCGCAACCGGTACCTCCGTGCCACGGAGCGGCAGGTGGCGCTGTCGCTGTCACGGGCGTTGTTTGCTGGCGCAGAAGCGGCGCCGAAGGGTCCGGACGCTGTACTCGCTGCGGGCCGGCAGGTGTTGGAGCAGGCACCGGCACTCGACGTCGACTACTTCGTGCTGCGCGACCCCGAGCTGCGCACTGCTCCGCAAACCGGCGAGGCGCGGCTGCTCGTCGCAGGCCGGGTCGGCGGCACGCGGCTGATCGACAACGTGCCCCTGACGCTCGGTTGACGGAACGAGGGGCCGCCGCTATGCCATTGGAAATAGCGAGATTGCCGCGAAGACGCGTTCCGGCACCCGGAAGCGGCAATCTCGCCATTGACGAAGTCCTCAAGTACGTGGTGTAAGCGGGATTCAGCCAGTTCAGCTCGGCAAAGCGGGCAAAATCAGAGTCCGCGGAGCAGACTCCGACGCCGTGCTCGATCGCAAGCGCGGCGAGATGAGCATCTGTGATCAGGTTGCCGCGCGCGTTATAGGCGGTGATCAGCCGACCCAAGACTTCGCCGTGGCGGCTCGTCGGCACTGGAATCCATGCCGCATCGGTGGCGAACCATTCGGTGTCTATGCCCCAAGTCGTCCTCATGTAGACAGTTCGCATAGCGATGCTGACTCATAAGCATCAGCGTGTAGCAGGCAGGTCGGTGGACCAACATGATCGAAAGGGGTGCTGTGTGTCGCCCAGCAAGGAGCCTTCGATCATCTCCGGCCGCTAGGACGCCAGCGGTGGCGGGCGGCCGTAGCCCATCGGCGGGTCCGCGTGGTCAGCGGAGCCCGTCCCGGAAGGCGCTGATCAATACCTCCCGGTCCGCAGGCCGAAGGCCCTCCGGCGGCACGTCACCGAGCGATCGGATGGTCTGCTGAATCTGGTCAAGATAACGCGAACAGCCGACGCAGTTCGGCAAGTGGTCGACGAGACGGCGTTCGCTGATCGGATCCAGCGCGCCGTCGAGGAAGGCGGTGACCAGCTCGACGAACTCGGCACAGCTGAGATCGCTGACCAGATCGCCGCTGCCATGCAGGTTCCAGGCATGACCGCGCTCACCGGAGCGTGTCTCGAGTGCCGCCTCCTGCTGGGCGACTTCGGGCTGGGCCCGGCCGCGGATTGCCAGCGCGAACAGCAGGCCGCCGACGAGCACCGTCGCCCCGGTTATCAGCCAGCTGGCGGACTGGACACCACTTTGTTTGCTGACGACGCCGAAGACGAGGGCGGACGGCAAGAACGCCATCCAGGAGATCGCACCGACGCCGGAGGCCACGCCGGAGCGGACCGCCGACGGCACCGCGTCGTGCAGCAACCGCGTGACGTAAATGCTCGCTATCACCACCAACAGGGCAAGCACGACCTGCGCGATCGTGACGACAGCAACACCGGTTTGGCGGGTAAGCGCCAGGCTGGCCAGGATCATCAGCGCAACGACCGCGGTCAGCGTGGTCAGCCGGCCGAGCGGCAGCTTGCCGGCGAGCAGCCCACCCACCCCGAGCGTCGACGTCAACGCGGCCCAGTACGGTCCGTAAAGCACGGCCGGCACCGCCAACGCGACCAGCCACAGTGGACCGAACTCGAATACCACCTGCAGAACGAGCGCGGTCAGTACGGCGAGACCGACGATCGGCAGCAGGCGCCCGCGTTCGGTGAGCGTCCGGTACGTCATGGCGAGCTGTTCCCGGAGCGTCGTGTCTTCTTCGGTCTTGTGCAACTGTGGCTCGCGAAATCTGAGGAACGCGACGACGGACAGTGCGGCCACCGGCACGCTGAGGAAGTACATCAACCGGGTGCTGGTCAGCCCGGCCAGCCACCCCCCGAGCAGCGAGCTCGACACCAGCGCCATGCTCTCCACGAACCGGACGCGCCCGATCCGCTTCTCGAAGGCTTCACTGTCGCCGGTCTCCTCGAGCACGGTGTCGTAGACGACGGCGTCCATCGTGCCCGAGTACATGGCGAAGTAGGCGCCGACGAAGAGGGCACTCACGATGTAGGTAGCCACGTTGTTGCTGAGCCCACCGATCAGTGAGCACAGCATCAGAGCGACGCTCGAGATGATCAGCACACCGCGTCGGCTCCACCGGTCTGCGAGGATGCCGGACGGAATCTCGATGATTGGTACGACGGCGGCGTACACCGCGGCCATCAGGCCGACGCTGGCCGGGTCGAAGCCGATCTCGCTCAAGAACAGCTTCTCGACCGGGACCCAGAGCAGGAATCCCTGGAACCACACCGCGACGAGCAGCGGTAGCAGCCGTCGCCGCAACGACGCCTCGGGCTGAGGTGCCCCCGGCTTTGCCGGCCGCCGGGTCCAGCGCGTCATGCCATTCAGTGTCACGACAGGCTTGTGCGTTACACGTTCGTCTATCCGGACCACGCAGGGTTTGGTCAGTCGCCGGTCCGGCGTCCCGTCGCGAAGTAGTCCTCCAACCAACCCCGGACGGATGCGCGGGCCCGGTGCAGCAGTACGCGCTGGTACCCCGAGGAGATGTCGAGGATCGAGCACACCTCGGCAGCGGCGTACCCCTCCACGTCGCGCAGCGTGATGACGATCCGCTGTGGGCCGGGCAGCCGGGCGAGCGCGGCGGCAATCTGTGCCCTGACCTCACCGGCCAGCACCTGCTGTTCCGATGACGGCCACAGCGCCGGGAACTCCCGCCAGTGCCCTGCATACGGTTCGCCGGCGCCGCGGAACAGGCCCGGGTCGACGGTCGGGCCCTCCTCGTCCCCGATGGACAGACTGCTCCAGGGGACGCTGCGGCTTTCCCGCGCGCCGCGACGTTTGGCGATGTTCACCAGGATCCGGTACACCCAGGTCCGCAGCGAGGACCGGCCTTCGAACGCAGCCAGGCCCTCCACGACCGCGAGCCACGCTTCCTGGACCACCTCGGCGGCGGACTCGTGGGTCGACACGAACGCACGGGCGAGTCGCAGCATGCCGCTCGACCACGCGTCCACCAGCAACGCGAACGCGGCCTCGTCGCCCGTCCGCAGCCGCGTGACCAGTTCCTCGTCAGGTGGCAACGACCGCGCTGCTGGCGGGCCAGGCTGCTGCTTCCCCGCGGCTGCAGGCGTTCCGGGTCCGCCAGCTGGAACGGCGCTGGAGAGCCGCTGATCGTGGGAGCGTCGGCCGGTCATTGCTTTGGTCTGATGTTCTGGTTGAGGGGGAAGACGTTGTCCGGGTCGTAACACCGCTCGAGCGCGGCCAGCCCGCAACGGACACCGATCTCGAGGTCGTTCCTTCGGGTGAAGTCGATCGCGGACACTACATCAGCACTGTTCGCGCACCGCACCACGACCGCTGAGCGGGGTCGACCATCGTGTTCCAGGCGGCGCGGGAGGAGTCATGGCCCTCGTCGCCCGCCAGCATGACGGGACCATTCACGCTGCGCTGCAGCCGGCTCACGCCGACCGGTCGGTGCGGATCATCGGCACTTCGTCGCCACCAATCAGTCGGCATCAGTGCAGCGTCGAGAGCCGCCGCGCCGTAGTCGATTTCATTCAGACTGACCCTGACTGACTTCTTTCACTAATCGCTCCCGTCGGCCGCATTTAGAATGCCGCGGGTCGACGCGGCTGGTCGGCCGACCGGCTGGTCCTCGACCGGCACCACGACCTCGGCGACGTGGGTGATCAGTTGGACTGGCTCCGAGCATCGCTGAAGCGCTCGGAGCGAACCTGCGGTCGTATTGCTCACAGCAATCGGTTGACAAGGCCGTACTCGAAGGCCTCCTCACCCGACAGCACCCGTCCGTTCTCGAGATCCTTGGTGACGTCTTCGGCGGAGCGTCCAGACGTCGCGACGATGGTGTCGCGCAGACGCGTCACCTGACGCTCGTAATGCTCGGCCAGGTTGGCCAGTTGTGCGGCCGTTCCCTCCGCGGAGGTTCGCGGCATCGACAACACAAGCAGTGCATGCCGGGGTGCCGCCCGCTCCTCTGCTGCACAGAGGACGGCGATCGCGGCGCCGGCGAGCGTTCCTCGGATGACGGCATGTACGGGTGGCGCAGCAAGCTCCACCGTGTCGGCGAGGGCAAGTGCCGCGGAGAGCTCCGCTTCCGGGCAGGCGAGATTGAGCTCGATGGGTGTTCGGCCGCTTCTCCGGCTGAGGAGCAGCAACTGGGCAGCCGCACGATTGGCTGCGGCATCATCAAGCCGGCCGCCCAGGACGATCACCCGCTGATCCAGCAACTGCTCGGCGAGGTCGGCGCCGAGGGAACGGGATTCGGGCTCTTCCCAGGACGGGAGCACTGGTCGAGGAGCCGGCGGTCTGGCAGGCGGCTCCGTCGGTTGGCCTGGGCGCCACGGCGGCACCTCTGGCGGCCAGGGCCAGCTTGCCAGGGCTGCTCCAGCCGACATCGCCACCTCCAGCGGTTCCCTGAGAACCAGCGTGCAATGCGCCCAGGCGTAAGTGAAGTGCGATGACACGCGGTTCGCCGTTAGCGGAGAACTCATCGCTTTGCGACCAGGCGAGGCTCACCGGGCCCAGTAGTCGGCCCGTCAGCCACACGTCGCAGACGATCCTCGGCTCGAGCGGGGAGCCCGGGGTTCTTGGGCGCACCTGGAGGTATGCCAACGCCTGCTTTGCTGCGCACCTGCGTGGTGAGCCCGGGACCCGGCCGCAGAGCCGGTGATGACGACCTTGACGGCTCCCGTCGCGTCGTCATGGGCCAACCGGATCTGGTTCGCCGAATGCGAGTCCGTCCCCCGCAGTCGAGGCCGGCTTGAAACCGGACACCATTCGGACGCATAGAGCCGTGTGCGCCGCGTTCCCCACGGTGACCTCCTACGGTGGCGTCCGGTCCGCCGGCGGCTAGAACGGTTCGGGTTGGCCAAGGACACCAGGTGTCGAGTAGCTCGCTCGGCGACGCCATCGCGGCAGGGGTCCGCGATCACCAAGGTGAGCTGGGCGTAAGCAAGGTTATCTAGAAGCAGTAGATCTGGATTGTGGAACGCAGCATTGACGGCTCGCCTTGGATGGAACCCCGGGCTACTGCCACCACTGCGATCCCATGCACGTCACCGTCGACGCTTACTCCGAGGGCTGAGGACTCCGTCGCCGACCGGAGATGCCTCTCGGGGCCCGAGCGGCCAGCCGTTGTGCAACCATCTGTATCTAGGCCGTCCGTATTGGCTCTCGAGATGAGACAGGGTCAGCGAG
>JACVRX010000098.1 GCA_014534205.1 Jiangellaceae bacterium | reverse complement strand
TCGAACATGTCGTTCGGGCGGCGACGGAAGGCCGGGTGGAGACGTTGTTCGTGCCGGTCGGTGAGCAGCGGTGGGGCACCGTCGATACGCAAACGCTCGACGTCGTGGTGCATTCGGATCGGGAACCGGGCGACGAGGACCTCCTCGACCGTGCGGCGATGCACACCCTCCTTTCCTCCGGAACCGTCTTCGCGGTTCCGGAGGAGGAGGTGCCCGGACCAGGGCCCGCGGCCGCTCTGCTGCGCTACTGACAGCACCCCGGTTGATCACGGCGAGATCGCGTGTTCGATCTTTGAATCCAGCCATTCCGCCGTGATCAACCCGGATTGCGCGCTCCACGACGACCGACGAAGACCTCTCGCGGAGTGCGGTCCTCGGTGGTCTGTTCGGTTACCACTTCGGCCGTGAAGCCGACCTCACGGAGAACTCGCAGCCACACGTGCCGACCGAACACCCCCCAGCGGTGGGTGTCGTGAACAACGCGCACCGAGTCGTCGGCGTCACGCAGCAGGAACGCGTACTCCGCCTGCGCCCAGGTGTCGGCCGGGTCCGGGTCCCACGCCCATTCCAGATACCGCGCGGCACGGCCGTCCGGCCCGTCGTGTCCGCCGTGGTGAGTCGTGGGCTGGAACGTCTCTGCCGTGTCGTCGGGCACGAACAGGGCGAGGCCACCAGGACGGCAGTGCACGAGTGCGGTCTCCATTGCCCGCCGTAGGTCCGCTTCGCTTGTCATGTAATCGACTGCGTCGTGGACGAACACGGCATCGAAGCGGCGGCCCAAGCGAAGTGTGCGCATGTCACCTTGGAGGTGCTCGCAGTCGGGGTTGAGCCGCCGCGACACCTGCAGCATGTCCGCCGACAAGTCGACCAAGGTCATCGTGAACTTCGCCTTCAGGTGGAACGCGTTGTGGCCACCTCCGCTGCCCAGCTCGAGGACCTTCCGAACCGGGATCGCGGCCGAGGCGAGGACTGTCGCGCAGAACGCGGCCTCTTCGGCGTAATCCTCAGGCGGCGAGATCAGCGGCCACCACGGCGCGAGATCGCCGTACATCCGCGGCCCGCTCGAATCGTTCATGCCGCCATGGTCGCCGATGGAGCAGTGACCAGCTGGAGCCCCTCCTCATCACACCGGACCACCTGCGGCCACCCCGCCGAGATCAACGACCGTGGCGCCGCGACGGTCGGTCGTCGCGGCTAGTCTCCTGACCGGCGTACCGCCCTGCCGGTATCCAGCGGGAGATTCAGCGTGCTGCACGTGCACCGGTCTGAGCGTGCGGACCGGTTGGTCGACGGGCTCGCGGAAGTGCTGCGCGAGCCGCCGGCCGACCCATTCACGCCGGAGATTGTTGCCGTCCCGGCGAAGGGCGTGGAGCGCTGGATCACTCAGCGGCTCTCGCACGTGCTCGGCACGTCGCCCGACGGCAGCGACGGCGTGTGCGCCAACGTCCGCTTCCCGCATCCGTCCGCGCTCGTGACGGAGGTGCTGGGACGTGCCGTCGGCGTCGACCCAGCAGACGATCCATGGCACCCGGACCGGCTGGTCTGGCTGCTGCTGGAGACCATCGACGAGTGTGCGCTGCAGGAGTGGTGCACGACGCTCGGGCGCCATCTCGGCATCGGTGACGCGGCGCTCGCCCATCGGACCGGACGGCGGCTCGCCACCGCCCGTCACTTGGCGGCGGTGTACGACTCCTACGCCGCGCACCGACCGTCGATGCTGCAGGCCTGGGCCGCTTACCGTGACGCCGACGTCCCCGAAGACCTGCGCTGGCAGGCCGAGCTCTTCCGGCGGGTCAGGACCTTGGTTGACGTCCCGAGCCCGGCCGAACGCCTCGCACCCGCGTGCGAACGGCTACGGACCGCTCCGGATCTCGTCGACCTGCCCCACCGGCTCTCGCTGTTCGGTCCCACCCGGCTCACCACCGCGCAGCTCGACGTCGTCGCAGCGCTGGCCGAGCACCGCGCGGTCCACCTGTGGATCCCACACCCGTCCCCGGTGCTGTGGGATCGCGTCGCGCCGCACGCCGACCCCATCGCGACTCCGCAGCGGCGCGACGACCCCACGGTCGACGTCCCCCGCAATGAATTGCTGGCCAGTCTGGGCCGTGACTCCCGCGAGCTGCAGCTGCGGCTACGCGCCGTGGCAGCCGCCGTCGTCGACCAGCATCACCCGCTCCCGGCACGTCCGCACACGCTGCTCGGCAGGCTGCAGCAGTCCCTGCAGGACGACCTCGACGTTCCAACCGACCACCGGCCGCTGCACGACCCCACCGACCGAACGCTGCAAGTGCATGCCTGCCACGGCAGGGAGCGCCAGGTCGAAGTCCTCCGCGAGGTCCTGGTCGGGCTGCTCGCCGAAGATCCGACGCTGGAACCACGCGACGTGCTCGTCATGTGCCCGGACATCGAGGACTACGCCCCGCTCATCTCCGCAACGTTCGGGCTCGCCGACGACGGCGACGAGAACCGCCACCCCGGGCACCGGCTACGCGTGCGGCTGGCCGACCGGTCGTTGCGCCAGACCAACCCGCTGCTGGCGACCGTCGCCGCGCTGCTGGAACTACCGGACAGCCGGGTCACCGGGAGCCAGGTGCTCGACCTCGCCGCGTCGACACCCGTCCGTCGGAGGTTCGAGTTCAGCGACGACGACCTCGACCGGCTGCGGCAGTGGGTGGCCACGTCTGGGATCCGGTGGGGGCTCGACGGCGAGCACCGCACGCCGTTCGACTTGGCCACCGTCCCGCAGAACACCTGGCGCACCGGACTGGACCGCATCCTGCTCGGCGCAGCCATGGCCGAGAACGGGCTGCGCTGGATCGACAAGACGTTGCCGCTCGACGATGTCGACAGCAGCGACATCGATCTGGCCGGCCGCCTAGCCGAACTGGTCGACCGGCTTGCCGCCACGCTTGACGACCTCACCGGTGAGCATCCGCTCACCCACTGGCTGGCCACCCTCGGCACCGGTATGGCCCGACTCACCGACGTCACCGACACCGACGCCTGGCAGCAGGCTCAGGCGCAGCGGGAGCTCGCCGCTGTGGCGAAGCAGGCCGGCGACCGCGCGCACACGATCCTGCTCTCCCTGGCCGACGTCCGATCTCTGCTCGCCGGCCGCCTCCGCGGCCGCCCCACCAGGGCCAACTTCCGCACCGGCGAGCTCACCATGTGCTCGATGGTGCCGATGCGCTCGGTGCCGCATCGCGTCGTCTGCCTGCTCGGTCTCGACGACGGCCGGTTCCCGCGCACCGCCAGCGTCGACGGCGACGACGTGCTCGCCCGGGACCCGCACGTCGGCGAGCGCGACCCGCGCAGCGAGGACCGCCAGCTGCTGCTCGACGCCGTCCTGGCTGCCAAGGACCACCTGGTGATCCTCTACACCGGCGCGGACCCGCGCACCAATGCGGAGCGGCCGCCCGCCGTCCCCGTTGGCGAGATCCTCGACGCCGTCGACGCGCTGGTCCGGTCACCCGATGGCCGCCGGGTGCGCGAGCACGTCGTCGTCCACCACCCGCTGCAGCCGTTCGACGCGCGCAACTTCGTCCCCGGCCGGCTCAGCGCCGACGGGCGGCCGTTCAGCTTCGACCGGCACTCGCTTGCGGGCGCCGCTCGCGCCGCACGACCGCGCCTCTCCCCCGGCACGTTCCTCGACTCCCCACTCGCGCCACCTGACGAGCCCGAGGAGCTGGCCCTCGACGATCTCGTCGCGTTCCTCGAACACCCGGCCAAGGCGTTCCTGCGGCAACGGCTCGGCGTCACCTTGGCCGGCGACGACGAGGAGCTCGACGACGCCCTCGCCGTCGAGCTCGACCCGTTGCGCCGCTGGGCGGTAGGCGACCGGCTGCTGAAGGCCCGGTTGACCGGCGCGGATCCGATGACCTGCATACAAGCCGAGTGGCGCCGGCAGACTCTCCCGCCCGGCGGGCTGGGCCGGCGGGTCGTCGACGGCGTGCTGGCCGAGGTCGAACCGTTGGTCGAGGCGGCTGCCGGGTACCGCACCGGGCCGGCTCGCACGGTGGACGTCGCGGTGCAGGTTGCCGGACGCCGGCTGGTCGGCACCGTCGGCGGAATCCACGACGCCACGGTGGTCCGAGTGGAGTTCTCCCGGCTTGCGCCCAAACACCGGCTGCGGGCATGGGCACAGCTGCTCGCGCTGTCGGCCGCGCAACCCGGCGTCCAGTGGACAGCGGTGACCATCGGCCGCGGCAGGAGGGAGGGCATCGCGACGTCACGGCTGGGACCGGTCGGCGAGGTCCAGGCCCACGAGCATCTCGCTGATCTGGCCGCACTCCGCGATCAAGGAATGCGCGCACCGTTACCGCTCGCCGTCAAGACTTCCGCCGAGTACGCCGCCAAGCGGGTCACGTCCGGCGCGACTGCGGCCAACGCCCAGGTGCTGGCCGCCCAGGAGTGGACCAGCGACCGCTACGACGCCGAGCAGAGCGATCCCGCACACCGGCTGGTGTGGGGCAACCCGGCGCCGTTCGAAGCCCTGCTGGCCGAGCCGGCCGACGACGCCGGGCAACCGGTCGGCTGGCTCTCCGCCGAACCACACCGGTTCGGCGCCCTGGCCCGCCGGCTCTGGGATCCGTTGCTCGCAGTGGAGACGCTCGCGTGACGCTCATCTCCGTTTTGGCCGACGTCGAGGCGTTCGATGTCTGCGGCCCACTGCCCACCGGCACCACGGTGCTGGAGGCAAGCGCGGGCACCGGCAAGACATACACGATTGCCGCGCTCGCCACCCGTTACGTCGCGGAGGGCGTCGCAGAGCTGCCCGAGCTGATGCTCGTCACGTTCAGCCGGGCCGCGACCCAGGAGCTGCGCGAGCGGGTGCGCGAGCGGCTCGTCACCGCCGAACGTGGCCTGGCCGATCCGCGGCGCGCCCGGCGGGACGGCAGCGACGAGCTACTCGCCCTGCTTGCCGATGCTCCCGACGACGAGGTCGCCAAGCGCCGGTACCGGCTCACCCGCGCGCTCGCCGCTTTCGACGCCGCAACCATCGCGACCACACACGGCTTCTGCCTGCAGATGCTGGCAGGGCTCGGGATGGCTGGCGACCTGGAGCCCGACTCGACGTTCGTCGAGGACATCGACGACCTGGTGGTCGAGGTGGTCGGCGACCTGTACGTGCGCCGGTTCACCGGCGAGCCGGAGGAACCGCTGCTCACGCCGAAGGCTGCGCTCGAGGTTGCCCGGGCGGCCATCGGCGACCCGCAGGCGATGCTCGTCCCGGCCGACGCGCCGGACGGCTCGGCGGCCCAGCTCCGTTACGCCATGGCGACGTCGGCCGGCACGGAGATCCACCACCGCAAGCGGATGCGCCGGCTGCTCGATTACGACGACCTGGTGAGCCGGCTCGACGCCGCACTGCTCGATCCGGTGCACGGGGCGGCCGCCGTCGAGCGGATGCGGTCGCGGTACCGGGTAGTGCTCGTCGACGAGTTCCAGGACACCGACCCGCTGCAGTGGCGGATCTTGCACACCGCATTCCATGGCGCGACCACGCTGGTGCTCATCGGCGACCCGAAGCAGGCCATCTACGCCTTCCGCGGCGCTGACCTGATCGCATACCTGTCCGCGAGAGACGTCGCGACCACGCACCGTACGCTGGCCCGCAACTGGCGCAGCGACGAGCCGCTGCTCGGTGCCCTCGACGCGGTCTTCCGCGGCGCGGCGCTGGGCGACGAGCGCATCCCGGTGCGCCAGGTGGACGCGTCGCACGGCGCACCCAGGCTGGATGGTGCTGGCGCACCGCTGCGGCTGCGCGTCGTCCGGCGTGCGCTGGCCGACGTCGCCGACTCGACGAAGATCACCGCCAAGGTCGCGCGCCGGATCGTCGCTGAGGACGTCGCTTGCGACGTCGTGGATCTGCTCTTCGGGCCGGCCCGGCTCGCGCTCGACGGCGCCGCCCGGCCGGTCTCCCCCGGCGACGTCGCCGTGCTGGTGCGCACGAACGACAACGCTGCGCTGGTCCGCGACGCGCTTGCCGCGGCCGGTGTGCCGGCAGTGCTCACTGGCAGCCGCAGCGTGTTCCTCGCTCCGGCGGCCCGTGAATGGCTGACGTTGTTACGGGCAGTGGAGCAGCCGCACCGGGCCGGGATGGTGCGCGCTGCCGCGCTGACCCCGTTCGTCGGCTGGTCACCGCGCCGGCTGGCCGAGAGCGGCGACGCGGGCACCGACCTGCTGGGCGGCCTGCTGCGCGGCTGGCGCGACCTGCTGACAGAGCGCGGAGTTGCCGCCCTGCTGGAGCTGATGACGTCGTCCGGGCTGGTCGAGCGGATGCTCGGCGCCGAGGACGGCGAGCGCCGGCTCACCGACGTCCGGCACATCGGGCAGGCGCTGCACGCAGCGGCGGTGACGAGCCGGCTCGGCCTCACAGCGATCGTCGAGTGGCTGCAGCGGCGGATCACCGAGGCCGCGGCTGATGCGGCCGAGGAGCGCAGCCGCCGGCTGGAGTCCGACGCCGACGCGGTCCAGGTGGTGACCATCCACGGCGCCAAGGGCCTGCAGTTCCCGGTGGTTTATGTGCCGTACGGCTGGGATCGAAATGTCTGGGAGAAGCCGGACTTGCTGCTGTTGCACGACGCCGACGGCACCCGGCTGCGCGACGTGGGCGGCCCGGACGGCCCGGGATATGTGGAGCGGCGGGAGCTGCATCTGGCGGAGGAGCTGGGCGAGGATCTCCGCCTGCTCTACGTCGCGATGACGCGGGCTCGCTGCCAGGTGGTCGCCTGGTGGGTACCGGCCTGGACCGCCGAACACGCGCCGCTCAGCCGGCTGCTGTTCGGGGAATACGAACCACATGGACAGCCGCCGGCCCGGGTCCGGCTGCCGCGCGACGCCGATGTCCGACGACGGCTGGACGAGTTGTTCGCCGGTGCCGGGGGCACGGTCGCGGTCGAAGACGTCGGCACGGACCGTTTTGCCCGCTGGCTCCCGCCGGTCGGCGAGCCACCGGTGCTGTCCGCCGCGATGTTCCAACGGCGACTGGACGAGGGATGGCGGCGCACCTCCTACACCGGGCTGACGCAGTTCCTGCACGACGAGGTGGTGCCGGGTCCGGGCGTGGGCAGCGAGCCTGAACTCGAGGTCGAGGAACGCCAGGACGAGCCCACAGTTCCTTCTGCCGCCGTTGCCGCCGCTCCGGCGGACCTGCTCGAGGAGGCACTGCGCACCATCCCGTCACCGCTGGCCGACTTCCCCACCGGAACCGCG
>JACVRX010000069.1 GCA_014534205.1 Jiangellaceae bacterium | reverse complement strand
TGATTCGATGGGACGCGTGGAAGCGCGACGACGGGCGTTGGCACGTGAGCGCCAGCTGGGCGAAGGACTCTCGAGCCATGTCCGCGCTGTTCTCGTTCGACCCGGCCGGGCGCTCGGTGGTGCCGTCGGACGACCAGGCCAGAGCCGTCGCCGGCGAGCCGCCGCCGCAGCCGGTACAGCCGCTCGAGGCGCCGCCGCCCGGGCGGCTCTCGGTCATCGCCGGCGTGACACCGGACGAGCCGCCCGTCGCCCCCGAGGAGCCCGATGAACTCACCGAGTACCTCGCCGCCACGGACACGAGGGCGATTCTCGCGGACGAGGCGTTCGACGACTCGGACGACGAACCCACCGGACCAATCCCGGTGAGCGGCAGGCGCAACCGCCGGGGTGACCGCCGCCGGCAGCACGGCAACGGCCGGCCGGCCGAAGAGGCCACCGGCGAGCGGCTGCGGTTGACCGACATCGCCAGCCGGGTCGAGCTCGACGTGGATCTGGACCCGCAACCGGACCACCCGGCGTCCGCTCACCGGCCAGAGCCGCCGGCGCCAACGACGGCCCATGCTGCCCGGCCGGTCGCTGGGGGACGCCCACGCCGGCCGTCAGTACCGAGCTGGGACGAGATCATGTTCGGGAGGCGCCGCAAGCCGGACTGACCGGAGTCGGGCGCCGCTGCACGTATCACGACTACGCCTGCGGTCTCTATAGAGCTGGATGCATCCGCGTCCCGTGGTTCGGGCACCCCCGGCTGCGCGTCTGTCGTGGTGAGGTGACGTCGACGTGGGCACTGATGCACAGTTCGTTGTCACCGCAGCCGACCCGGGCGCAGGCTACTTCCCGAAACGCGAGCGGACCCGTCGCAGGGACCGCGTCGTCCGGATCCTGACAGTGCGGCAGAGGCGTCCGGGCAGCAGGCCCTCGTGCGCCCGCGCTGAAGAGGGGCCTGTCGTGAGATCCGAGAATACGGGGGGCGGCGGGTGCCGGAGCAGCGGACGACGCAGGGAGGCGCCGTCCGCGCCCGGGGGCAAGCACCCGCCGCCGACGAACTGCCGAACGGCATCCCGCCGGCCCAGTAATGTCGGCAGGTGCCCTATCCGTCGACGACTGACCTGGTCCGCGCCGCCGCCGGTGGCGACCAGCAGGCGTGGAACGAGCTCGTCGAGCGGTACAAGCGGTTGGTGTGGGCAGTGGTTCGTGGGCACCGGCTCAGCCCGGCCGACGCCGCCGACGTCTTCCAGACCACCTGGCTGCGGCTGGTGGAGCACCTGGGCCGGTTGCGGGAGCCGGAGCACCTCTCCGGGTGGCTCTCCGCCACCGCCCGGCATGAGAGCCTGCGGGTGCTTCGCCTTGGTCACCGGGAACGACCCGACGAGAACATCGCCGACGACCCGGGCGCCGCAGCGCCCGGCCCGGAATCAGCGCTGTTGGACACCGAGGAACGGGCGGCCGTCGCCGTCGCCTTCAGCCGGCTGTCCGAACGTTGCCAGGCGCTGCTGCGGCTGCTGGTCGCGGACCCGGCGCCCTCCTATAGCGCGGTGGGTGCGGCCCTCGGCGTCCCAGTGGGCAGCATCGGGCCCACCCGCGGGCGTTGCCTGCGTGCGCTGCGCCGCCTGCTCGATGAGCAGACGGCGTCGGCCTGACGGCGGGGTGTGACCATGTCCAGCCCCGACGACACGAACGACCGGGAGCTGCTCGAGGCGCTCGGCGCGGTTCTGGACGAGATCGACCCCGTCCCCGAGTTCCTCGCCGACGCAGCCCGGATGAGCCTTTCTTGGCGGACGGTCGACGCGGAGTTGGCGGAGCTGACCGCGGACTCCGCACTGGAGGGACCGGCGGTGCGCTCGGCGCGGGCGCCGCGAATGCTTACCTTCGATTCCGACGTCGCCACCGTGGTCATCGAGGTCACCGCGGATGTCGGCGGCGCGACCCGACAGCTGCTCGGCCAGATCCTGCACCCGCGCCCGGCCGAGGTGCAGATCCGCCATCTAGGTGGCTCGGTCACCGTCTCGGCAGACGAGCACGGCCGGTTCCGGGTGGCCGGCCTTCCACCCGGGCTGATCCGGCTGGCCTGCCGGTTCGGCGGCGCGGCCCAGCCGCAGCTGATCACCAGCTGGGTGACGATCTGACGGGGCCAATTCGTTCCTCGCTCCGGATCCTCGTTGCTCCATTCATCTGGTCGCACGCGGACCCTCGCTCGTTCCTCGCTCCGGATCCTCGTCGCTGCTCAGCGCTCCGCGACCAGTAGCGGCACCAGCATCTCGTCGGCGGTGAGCCCGCCGTGCAGACCCACCAGCTTTGCCTCGAGCGGGAAGACGGTGCGCCGCTCGACCGCGACGTGGCCGTGGACCGCGGCCACGACGTCCCCGATGCGGTCGAGAACCCTGTTCTCCACCGCGCCGAACCAGCCGGCAGCGACCGCCTGCTCGCGCGTGAGCACCTGCGCCCGCTCCCCCAGCACCTGCCGCCAGGCGGCTTGCACATCGCTGCCCGCGCCTGACTCGGTGTAGACATGGCGGAACCGTGCCTCCCCGCCGACGAGGACCACGCCGTCGCGGAGCGAGGCCATGTCGTCGACGTCGACCCGGTCGGCGAGGTCCACATCCACCATGCCATGGTCCGCGGTCACCACCAGGGTCACTCCGCCCGGTAGCGCGTCCCGTAGCTCCTCCGCGAACCGGTCTGCCATCACTAGCTGGTGCCGCCAACCCGGTGAGGCGCAGCCGGCCCGGTGTCCGGTGCTGTCCAGGTCGCCGTCGTATAGGTAAACCAGCGACGGCGCCGCGTCAGGTGTGCTCGCCCTGGCCGCGGCGGCAATGCGCTCACCGTACGTGTCGGCCGCCAGGAAGCCCGGGCTGCGCAAGCCCGCATTTGTCAGCCCGGACGTCCGAAACTTGCGCTCGCCGACGACGGCCACGGATACACCGGCGCTGGCCGCGCGCTCGAAGACCGTGGGATGCGGCTGATAGGCGATCGGGTCTACCGGCGGCTCCCACTTCAGCGCGTTCAACAGCGCAGTGGTCGAGCCGGGAACCCTTGTGGTGTAGCCGAGCACACCGTGACGGCCGGGCGGCAGGCCGGTACCCAAGCTGGTGAGGCTGGTCGCTGTCGTGCTCGGGGTGCCAGCGGTGATCGTGCGCCCGCGCAGTGAGCCGAGAAACGGTGCCTCACCGGGGTTGGCACGCAGCAGATTCCAGCCGAGACCGTCGACGACCAGCACGACGTATCCGCGGGACCGAGGCAGCCCCAGCGCGTCATGCTCACCGGGAACGCCGAGCGCACCGAGCACTGACGGCAGCAGCTCGCAGAGCGACGCTTCGCCGTAGCGAGGCAGGACCGGTTCGCCGCGCTGTGTCGCGGCCGGCGTCACCGCACGCGCACGGTCGCGGCGGAGAGCGTCCGGGCGAAGTCCAGCATGTCTTGCACGCGGCCGCCGCCGTCCGCTGCCTCGCTCACCCGCAGCGAGAAGTCGTCGGAGCTCAGTGTGCCGGTGTAGCCGTGGTCGGCCTCGCAGTCGGGGTCGCCGCAGCCGGCCGGCTCCAGGTCAACCCGGCTCATCGCCCCCCAGCCGACGGTGAGCACGACCTCGCGCGCCGGTTCGCCGGTCCGGTACGTCGCCGGTGACGTGACGGTGCGGCTCACCACCACCGAGGACACCCGGTCCAGCGGTACGGCCTCGGTCGAGGTGGTGGCGTAGGGCAACGGGTGCGACTCGTCGGACGGGTACTCGTCGGTGTGCCCGACGATCAGCCGGGTCGGCGTGAGGACGAGCACGCTGACGTGACGGCGCAGCTCGTCGCGATCGAAGTGTGGTTCGTGGTGCACGACATACGACTGGACCGGTTCGCCGGCCAGTGCGGTTTCCAGCGTGTCCGCGACCAGGTTCGGGTAGTACCCGGCTTCCTGGATGGCCAGCCGAAGCCCTTCGTGGGTGCCGGTATCAGGCATGCCGTCCATCCTTGCAAAGGCCGGCCGGGTTTGCCGCTGCCGGCGGTACTGGAGCTACGAGCCGAGACGAAGCCCAGCGACGTCGAGGCAGAGTGCGACCATCCAGCGCGTGGTCAGCGGACCCCCGCCGGCTCGGTCAGCCGGCAGGCGTCCGCCCACGCCGTCGCTTCGATCCGCGGGTTCTCCGCCCGGCCGGTCCATTGGGCGCAGATCTCGATCGACTCGACCAGCATCTGGCGCAGCAAGGCGTCCGGGTCGGAGATCACTGCGGTGGCGACGCCCTCGACGGCGCACCGGACAGCGTGCGGGGCGGCGTGCCGGCGGAAGGTCGCGAGGCGTGGCCGGATCTCCGCGGTGAACTTCTCGGCCCACTCGGTGGCGTGCGGGACGACCGCAAGCGCTGCCCGGCCCTCCGCCGAGAAGTCGGCCGCTGGCCGCCCATCGAGCTGGGCGAGCACCCGTTCGGACACCAGCACGGACACCGCCATGACCCGCTGGCGCTCGGCGGACACCACCGGCAGCGCGAGCGTCGCGTTGCGCCGCGCGATGAGCGCGTCGACGTGAGCGTCGTCGGAGGTGAGCCCGATAACCGACGGGATCAGCTCGGCCAGCCGGGGCCGGGCGGGATCGGATGTGTTGTCGTTGACCAGGCGCGCAACCGACGCGAGCAGCGGGTGAGTGCACGCGGGGTGATCGCTCCAGCGCTCGCCGGCGAGATAGGACGCCAGCTCCATGAAACAGGCGCCTTTGCGCGGGTTGCGGTGCTTGCCGCGAGAGAGCATGGGCAGCAGCTCAGGCGAGCGGGTCTCGTGGTTGGACATTGGCAACATCCCCCAGGATCGCCAGACCGGACACGCCCAGTCTGCGCCCCTGAACGGCAAATCGCCAATGCCTGGCAGCCTCGCACGCTGTTCCGCGCTCGGAACGACGCGCGGGTCGCACCTGCGTTGTCGCGGACCGCCAGCACAATGGCCGCATGGCCCGCCGCACCACACGAAAGCCGCCGCCGGACCCCGGGACGGAACGCATCCACGACGTGGACGTCACTCAGGAGATGCGCGGCAGCTTTCTGGAATACGCCTACTCGGTCATCTACTCGCGGGCGATCCCGGACGCCCGCGACGGCCTGAAGCCGGTGCAGCGGCGCATTTTGTACCAGATGACGGAAATGGGGCTTCGCCCGGATCGTGCACACGTCAAGTGCGGCCGGGTGGTGGGTGACGTCATGGGCAAGCTGCACCCCCACGGCGACGGCGCCATCTACGACACGCTGGTCCGGATGGCTCAGCCGTGGGCCATGCGGGTGCCGCTGGTGGACGGGCACGGCAATTTTGGTTCTCTGGACGACGGTCCGGCTGCCTACAGGTACAGCGAATGCCGGCTCACGCCGCCAGCGATGCTGCTCACCGAGTCGCTGGACGAGGACGTCATTGACATGGTGCCGAACTACGACGGCACGTACCAGCAGCCGAGTGTGCTGCCGGCGGCATTCCCGAACTTGCTGGTGAACGGTGCGAGCGGCATCGCCGTGGGCATGGCCACCAACATGCCGCCGCACAACCTGGCCGAGGTTGTCGAAGCGGCGCGTCATCTGCTTGCCCGTCCGGACGCCACGCTGGACGACCTGATGCGCTTCGTGCCTGGCCCCGACCTACCCAGCGGCGGGCGAATCGTCGGCCTGGACGGGGTCCGGGAGGCGTACCAGACCGGCCGCGGCTCGTTCCGGATGCGGGCCACGGCGCGCGTCGACAACCTGACGCCGCGGCGCAAGGGCATCGTCATCACCGAGCTCCCGTACCTGGTCGGCCCGGAGCGGGTGCGCGAGCGCATCGCCGAGCTGGTGCGCAGCAAGAAACTGCACGGTGTCACCGACGTCGAGGACTATTCCGACCGCACCACCGGGCTGCGGCTCGTCGTGGAGATCAAGAGCGGGTTCGTGCCCGAGGCCGTGCTGGAACAGCTCTATCGGCTGACACCGCTGGAGGAGTCGTTTTCCATCAACAACGTGGCGCTCGTCGCCGGCCAGCCGCGCACCATGGGCCTGAAAGAGCTGCTCGAGGTATTCGTCGCACACCGGCGGGTGGTGGTGCGCCGCCGCAGCGAGTTCCGGCGGACGCGGCGGCAAGAGCGGCTGCACTTGGTCGACGGGCTGCTGGTCGCCCTGCTGGACATCGACGAAGTCATCGCGGTGATCCGGTCGTCCGAGAATGCGGATCAGGCGCGAGAGCGGCTGTGCGCGATCTTCGACCTGTCCGAGGTCCAGGCCCGCTACATCCTCGACACCCCGTTACGTCGGCTGACGAAATACGACCGGCTCAGCCTGGAGACCGAAGCAGACACGCTGCGGCGCGAGATCGCCGAGCTGTCGGCTGTTCTGGACGACGACGCGCTGCTGCGGCGGCTGGTCAGCGACGAACTGGGCCGAGCCGCGGCCGCGCACTCGACTCCCCGACGGACGGTCCTGCTGGAGTCCGCCGGGCAGCCCGCCGTGACGGCCGGCGGGCAGCTCGAGGTCACCGACGCGCCCTGCCTGGTCCTGATGTCCTCCACCGGCCTGTTGGCCCGGACCACGTCGGCTGAGTCGTTGCCCTTCGCCGGCGCGCGGGCCCGGCACGACGTCGTCGTGTCCGCGGTCGCCGCCACGGCGCGGGGCACCGTCGGGCTGGTCACCAACGCTGGCCGGGTCGTACGCCTCTTGGTCGTCGACCTGCCGGCACTTCCGACGACAGTCCAGGCACCGACACTCGCCGGCGGCGCACCGGTCACCGAGTTCGTGGAGTTGTGCCGCGCCGAGAAACCGCTGAGCCTGACGTCGCTCGACTCCGAGTCCGCCGGCTTGGCGATCGGCACCGTGCACGGCGTGGTGAAGCGCGTGGTGCCTGATCACCCGGCCAACCGGGCCGCCTGGGAGGTCATCCGGCTGGACGACGGTGACCGGCTCGCCGGTGCCGTCGAACTGCGCGATTCCACGTCGGACCTGGTGTTCGTCACCTCGGACGCTCAGCTGCTGCGGTTTCCGGCGGCGTCAGTGCGGCCACAGGGGCGGGCGGGTGGCGGGATAGCCGGGATCCGGCTGAACGCGGGCGCTCGAGTGGTGTACTTCGGCGCCGTCGATTCCAGGAGCGATGCGGTCGTCGTTACGGTTGCGGGTTCCTCCGCTGCGCTGCCCGGGACCCAAGCCGGTACGGTGAAGGTCTCGCCGTATGCCGAGTTCCCGCCGAAAGGGCGTGCTACTGGTGGCGTACGGTGTCACCGGTTCTTGCGTACCGAGAACGCGCTGGTGCTCGCGTGGGCCGGCCCCGCACCCCCTCGGGCCGCCACCGCGAGCGGCGTTCCGGTGGATCTGCCGCAGCCGTCCGGCCGCCGGGACGGCTCTGGTGTCACGGCCCCTCAGGTCATCACTGCGGTGGGTGGGCCGCTGCTCCCGTGAGCTACACCGCTTCTGTGTAGGGCGGCAAGGCGTAGGGCGGCAAGGCCAGCTTGTCCCGGATGGCTTGCTGGACGGTAACGATGTCCGGCCGCGCGTCGATGGTTACGACGTACTCCTTGCGCGCGAAGAGGTCGAGAACCGGATTTGTCTTGTCGTGGTAATCCCTCAGCCGAGCGGCGAGAGCCTCCTCGGTGTCGTCTTCCCGCTGGATCAGTTCCCCGCCACATACGTCGCACCGGCCCTCGACCTTCGGCCGGTGTGCCATCAGGTTGTAGTCCAGGCCGCACTTGGAGCACAGCCTTCGCGCGAGAACTCGCCGGCGCACCTCGTCGTCCGGTAAATCGAGGTGGATGACCGCGTCGATGTCGTAGCTCTCCAGGAAGAACTCAGCCTGCGGCCGGTTCCGCGGGAACCCGTCGATGACGAACCCGTAGTTCCAGTCGTGCTCCTCCAACCGGTCGTGCACGACCTGCTCGACCAGGTCGTCCCCGACGAGTTCGCCGGCGACCATGATCCGCCGCACCAGGGCGCCGATCTTGGTGTGGTTCTGCACGTGCCAGCGGAAGATGTCACCGACGCTGATCTGCACCATGTCCAGTTCGCGGCACAGGATGGCCGCCTGGGTGCCTTTTCCGCTTCCCTGCGCGCCCATGAGCACGTATTTCCGCATGAGAAACGGTCGCACAGAAACCGGCGCGGCGACCAGGGCCTTACGACTGATCGCAGCCGATCGCCGGCGTGCTTGAGCTTCCGACATGTCGTCGTCTCGCACGTCGGTGCTGCGTACGGCAGCGGCGGCGCAGGCGACCTCGTGCAACCGCGCAGAAGTGCCCGATGATCGTGCCATGACTCACACCGATCCCGGCGCGAGCCCGCACGTCGGCGAGTCCGCCCCAGACCTGCCGGCCCGCCGGTTCGGGTGGCAGGACATGTTCGTGCACCCCGACGACGATCCGCGGACCGACGGTGGGTTCGACGGAGAACGGGCCACGCTCGTCGGGTTTCTGCGAGACCAGCGCCTGACGCTGGAGCTCAAGTGCTCCGGGTTGGATGCGGAACAGCTGGCCCGTCGCTCCGTGCCGCCATCCACCATGTCGCTGCTGGGCCTGGTTCGGCACCTGGCCGGCGTGGAGCAGGCGTGGTTCCGGCAGCGGATGGCCGGACAGGACGTCTCCCGGCACTACCGCACGGAGTCTGACCGGGACGCAGACTTCAACGGCGCAGTAGCCGATCCGGACGTCGTCGCGGAGGCGTGGGCGACGTGGCGAGCAGAGGTTGCCTTCGCGGAGCAGTTCGTCGCCGACGCGCCGGACCTCGGGATCGTCGGGACGGAGGGGGACGCCCTGCGCGAGGTACTGGTGCACATGATCGAGGAGTACGCCCGCCACAACGGGCACGCCGACCTACTGCGCGAGCGCATCGACGGGCGGGTCGGTCAGTAGGGGCGGGGTTCGACTGGCCATACCCGGCGGCAACAATGATCGGCGTGGTGCCGGCCTGCTCGCAGCTCAGCCGGTTGCTCGACGAGCCACTCGCCGGGACGGCGCCGGTGGCCAGGACCTGGCTGCTGCTCGAGCAGCCGGGGCCCTGGGGACGCCAGGCGCTCACCCAGTCACATCTGGATCCGATCCTCGGCGCTGCGCTGGAGACGGCGGCCAACGCGCACGGTGCTCGGGCCGCATTGATCCGTCGCCCCGGGCGCCATCCGGACGTCCCACCCGAGCCGGCTCGCCGGGTCTGGATCGCACACACCCGCCCGCGAAATGCCTGGCTGCTGGGCGGTTTCGTGGAGCATGTCGCGCAGCTCGGCGACGTCTCCTGGGCGGGGATCGAGCGAGGCGACCTCGAGCTGGTGCACGAGTCGATGCCGTCGCTGCTGCCGGAGACCGAGCCGCTCCTTCTCGTCTGCACGAACGGTCGTCGTGATGTGTGCTGCGCGTCGTACGGGCGTCCGGTCGTCACCAGGCTGCATCACCGTCTCGGCGAGCGGACTTGGGAAACAACGCATCTGGGCGGCCACCGCTTCGCCCCGACTGCCGCCGTCTTGCCATACGGCGTCGTCTACGGCCGGGTAGACGTGGACAGCGCCACTCGCGTCGTCGAACAAGCGAGTGCCGGCCAGCACGAACTCCGCGGCTACCGAGGCCGCAGCACCTTCGACCGACCCGCCCAGGTCGCCGAGGCGGCCGTCCGCGAGCAGAGCGGGGTCCAGGGCATCGACGATCTCGACGTCGCCTCGGTCCTGCTCGAGGACGACGAGTCGTGGCGGGTCGTGGTCACCGGCCCGGACGGGCGGCGCTGGACCGTCGACGTGCGAGCGCGCCGCCTCCCGCCGCCGCGGCCGGAGTCGTGCGGCGGCCCGCTCGTGGAGCCGGCAGCTCATGTCGCAGAGACCGTCGTCGAGGATTGACGAGAGCAAGATCGAAGCCTGGTTACTGCGGCTCTGACTGCGGCAGGCGGACTCCGAATTGTGAAGGGAGGAGAAACGCACAATGAGCTACCTGCCGGCCGCTGAACGTTATGACCATATGCAGTACCGCCGCTGCGGCCGCAGTGGCCTGCTCCTGCCGGTGATCTCGCTCGGGTTGTGGCAGAACTTCGGCGAGCAGACTCCGCTGGACCGGCAGCGAGCCATCGTCCGTCGCGCCTTCGACCTCGGCGTGACCCACTTCGACCTGGCGAACAACTACGGACCGCCCTACGGGTCCGCGGAGACCAACTTCGGCCGCATCCTCGCGAGCGACCTCGCTCCCTACCGTGACGAGCTGGTCATCTCCACCAAGGCGGGCTACGACATGTGGCCGGGGCCGTACGGCGACTGGGGCTCGCGCAAGTACCTGCTGGCCAGCCTGGACCAGTCGCTCGCCCGGAT
>JACVRX010000013.1 GCA_014534205.1 Jiangellaceae bacterium | reverse complement strand
TGACCATGGCAGCCGATGCGTCCGGGTCCGACGCCGGCGTGGTCGTGGCAGGCAGCCCGACGATGTGCTGCTGATCGGGCCCTGCCGGACGGCACCCGGGTTTCGCCCCCCGAACCCTGGGTGTCGTCTGTCGTCCGTCCAGCCGAGGACACCGGCCCCGCGGCCGACCACGTCGGGCAGTTGATGTCGTACTCGGATCCTCGCTCGTTCCTCGCGCGGGCTCCTCGTTCCTTCGAATACACCGAACCCAGCGGAGCTGGTGTCCCGGCCACCCGGTCCCGGTTTCAGCAGCGTGTCTTGCGCCACTCGGCGGCGGTGCGCAGCAGCAGGTCACTGGCCTCGGGCTCGCCGATGGTGGCCCGGCACCCTTCGCCCGGGAACGGGCGCACCACGATGCCAGCGGCTGCGCAGGCAGCCGCGAACTCTGCCGTGGCGTCGCCGAGCGGCAGCCACACGAAGTTCGCCTGCGTGTCGGGAATATCCCAACCCTGCTCGAGCAGTGCTGCGTGCACCCGCTCCCGCTCGGCCACCAGCGTGCTCACCCGGTCCAGCAGCGCCACCTCGTGCCGCAGCGACTCGACGGCGGCCCGCTGCGCCACGCCCGACACGCCGAAGGGCACCGCCGTCTTGCGCAGCGCGTCCGCGACCTTCTCGGGCGCTACCGCGAAGCCGACTCGCAGCCCGGCCAGGCCGTACGCCTTCGAGAACGTCCGCAGCACGCACACGTTCGGCCGCTCCTGGTACAGCGCCATTGCGTCGGCGGCCTGCGGATCGCTGACGAACTCGATGTACGCCTCGTCGATGGCGACCAGCACGTCGGTGGGGATGCGGTCCAGGAAGTCGGCCATCTCGGCCCGGTGCACCGCCGGACCGGTCGGGTTGTTCGGGCTACAGACGAGCACCAGCCGGGTCCGTTCGGTGACGGCGTCCGCCATCGCGGCGAGGTCGTGGCGGGCGTCGCCGTCCAGCGGCACCGTCACCGACGTCGCCCCCGAGATCCCGACCACGTTCGGGTAAGCCTCGAACGAGCGCCAGGCGTAGACGACCTCGTCGCCCTCGGCCACGGTGGCCTGGATGACTTGCTGGAGCACACCCACGCTGCCGGTGCCCGTGGCGACGTGGCTCTCCGGGACGGCGAAGCGCTCGGCGATCGCGGCGACCAGCCCGGTGGCGAACATGTCCGGGTAGCGGTTGATCTCCGCGGCGGCGTCGCCCGCCGCCGCCAAGACCCCGGGCAGCGGCGGGTACGGGTTCTCGTTCGACGAGATCTTGTAGACCGGCCGGCCGGCGGCCGGCCTCGCCGGACGGCCCGGTTTGTACGACGGGAGAGCGGTCAGAGCAGCGCGCAGCCGGGGACCGTCCATGGCCGTCACCTTACGACGGCGGTGCCACGCCGAACCCCCGTCGGTGAGCTCGCCTGGCAGACGGGCGGGCGGTTGGGCACGACGACGGTCCGGCCGACCAGAGTTTGCGCAGAACGCCAGCGCTTCGTCGATAAATGCACGACAGATCCGGGACCAGGTCAGCAATGTGGCCGCCGACGGCCAATCGAATGCGGCCGGGCAGACCAGCGCGCTGCTGGTCCGGTCGGGTAATCACGTACTGACGACCCAGGCCAGCTTCGTCATATGCGCCCTTTCGTCAGATTGTCCGGCAGTGCTGAGTGCGGCGCGCGGCCAAGTCGCCGGGCCACGCCCGCCTGCCGGCCGTCGGATGCGCGGCGGCTACGCTCGCGGCGTGCAGCTGCTTTTGCGACTCGTCGTCAACGGCATTGCGCTGTGGGTTGCGACCGCCGTGATCGACGGTGTCGACACCACCACCACGACGACGCGGGACCAGGTGCTCACCATCGCAGCGGTGGCCGTCGTGTTCGGCCTGGTCAACCTGATCGTGAAGCCGATCGTCAAGCTGCTGTCGCTGCCGCTGTACATCATCACGCTGGGCTTGTTCACGCTCGTCGTGAACGCGCTCATGCTGCTGCTGACGTCATGGATCGCCGGCAAGCTCGGCGTCCCGTTCGAGGTGGACGGCTTCTGGGACGCCGTGCTCGGCGGCCTGGTCATCTCGGTGGTCAGTTGGCTGCTGAACGTCCTGTTGCCCGACTGACGCTCCCGCTCGACTTACGCGGCTCGCCGGGTACGTCCGGCGACGGCGTGCGACGCGCGGGCCCGGTCCTTCGCTGGTTGCGAGGGCTGCTCTAACCTTTGTGCACTTCCTGCACGACGACAGACGTCGTGGTTGCGACCCGAGCGCAGGCACGACGTCACGGGGGCGTTGTGCCGACGAGTGCATCCTGCAGGAGAGTGAACTGGGATGGTCGACGGCTTCGGCGTCGTGACTTCTGTGCTGAATGAACAACCCCCGGTCAACGGTCCGTGGCTGCCGGCGCAGCAGCCGGCCGTCGGCGTTCGGGCGACCACACCGAGCGCAGAGCGGCCGTGGTACCACGGGCTGCTCGGCGGCCGGGACTACGAAGTGGTCTACGACGACGCCGAGGGTTATCCGCTGCTCGCCTTCGCCGACGGCCAGTGGTTCGACGTGGCGACGCTCACGCCGCGGCCGATCTCACTGCGGCACGCACTGCGCCGCGACCCGGCGTGGTCTGGTGCGGTGGTGCAGACGGTCTGCCTGTGGATGCGTGCGCACCCTGGGGAGGAGCGGTCGTTCGAGCTGGCGACGGAGCTGGCGCTGGCCGTCGGCGAGCTGGCCCGCGACGCGGACCTGGTACCGGGCTGACGTACCGTTCGGCAGTGCCGCAGCGGCGTCCGGTCCGGATCTGCCTGGTCTGCCTGGGCAACATCTGCCGCTCGCCGATGGCCGCGGTGGTGTTGCGGGCTCGGCTGGCCGAGGCGGGCCTGGCGGATCGGGTGAGCGTGGAATCCGCCGGCCTGGGCAGCTGGCACGTCGGCGGCCCGGCCGACAGGCGCGCATTGTCGGCGCTGCAGTCCCGTGGACTCGCCGCGGAAGACCACCGGGCCCGGCAGTTCGGCGCGGACTCGTTCGACCAGTACGACGTTGTGCTTGCGATGGACCGGGAGATCCTGGCGGACTTGCACCGGCTGGCTCCCAACGCTGCGCGCCGCGACGCCATCCAGATGCTGCGGGCGTACGACCCGGTCGCGCTGGCCTCCGGTGAGCTCGACGTCGCCGATCCCTATTTCGGCGACGACGCCGGCTTTACCCGGGCGCTTGCCCAGATCGAGGCGGCCGTGGACGGCCTGGTTTCCGTCCTCGAGCAGGACCTGGGAACCGTTCTGGAATGATCACGTACACCACCCGTGCCCGTACATCACCAGGCCTGCAGGCCTGGTGATGTACGGGCAAGCCTCGTGATGGCTCGGCGGGCGGCCTCACGCGGCGAAGGAGCGGGTCCGGCGGGAGCTGTCCTGCAGCAGTGCCGGTAGCCGGGTGGCCTGGTAAAGAGCGGACAGGCCGACCAGGCCGTAGACGATCCGGCTGCCAACGTTCGTCTCACCGAACTCCAGCCCGAACACCCACGCCACGAGGTCGAACTCCGCCAGCGCGACGAGTCCCCAGTTCAGTCCGCCGATCACGACGAGCGTCGCCGTCAGCGCATCGAGCTTCTTCATGTGTCTCACCTCCGTCCAAGGTCTGTCGAGGTATAGTACAGACCATGACGGCGTAACGTGTCAAGAGTCTGTCTAAGGATGGTCTAGATGACTGCGGTTGGTCCTGACTCAACCGCGGTGCTGCGCATCGGCGAGCTCAGCCGCCGTGTCGGCGTCAGCGAGCACGTGCTGCGGGTCTGGGAGCGCCGCTACGGCGTGCTGAAGCCGGCCCGGTCAGCGGGCGGATTCCGGCTCTATTCCGCGGCCGACGTAGCGCGCATACGGCGCATGCGGGCGCACCAACAGCGGGGGCTCTCCACTGCGGAAGCAGCGCGCGCCGCACTCGCAGAAGAGGATCGCCAGCCGGCCGCTCAGGTGCCAGCGGACGCTGACCGCCGAACGGGCCTCGACGAGGCGCGCAATGCGCTCCGCCGCGCTCTGGACGACCTGGACGAGGGCCGTGCGCAGTCGGTGCTCGATCGACTGCTGACCGACTTCACCGTCGAGACGGTGCTGCGCGACGTCGTCGTGCCGTACCTGCACGAGCTCGGGCTGCGGTGGCAACGGGGCGAAGTCAGCGTGACCGAAGAGCATTTTGCGAGCAACGTGGTGCGTGGGCGGCTGGCCGGCCTGGCCCGCGGGTGGGGCATGGGTCGCGGGCCGCTCGCACTGCTCGCCTGCCCGCCCGGTGAGCTGCATGACCTGGGATTGCTCATGTTCGGGATCGTGCTGCACCGCACCGGCTGGCGCGTGGATTACCTGGGCGGCGACACCCCGCTGGACGGGCTGATCCGTTCCGCGGTCGAGCGTCGTCCCGATCTCGTCGTGGTTGCCGCCACCTCACCCGACCGGTTCGCCGCGGCTGCAACGGACCTAGTCAGGCTTGCTGAGGTGGCCTCCCTGGCCCTGGCGGGCGCTGGGGCCACCGCCGAGATCACGGCCGCCACCGGTGCTCGGCTGCTCGGAGATGATCCGGTGACGGCGGCTCAGCGGCTCTTGCCCGGCTCGCCGTTTCCGGGGTGGTGAACGTGGTCATTCCAGAGCAGTAACGGCTCAGATGCGCACGAGCCCGAACGGCGTCTGGAAGAGCGCCGCCAGCACGCCCGGGCGGCCTAGGGGGGCCACCCAGTCCACATCGATGTCGTCGAGCGGGTGGTTCTCCGGCTCGCCGAGCCACTCGGCAACCCGGTGCGGGTCACCGGCGATCTCCAGGCGGATCAGATCCACACCGATGCCGGCTCCCGCGGCCGGGTGTTGCCGGGGGTCGCATTCCCAGCAGACAAAGAACGGCAGCTGCGGATCGTTCATCAGGCCGTGGACACCGATCTGCTTCCAGCGCAGTTCGTAGCCGTCGGGCCGTTTCCGGTTGCCTTGCACCGCGCGCCGACCCAGTCGCGCTTCGACCTCGGTCAGGTCGTCCACCGCCACGACCCAGCCCAGCCAGCCGCCACCGGCCTCGGTGCGCGCCTTCACCGCCTGACCGAACGGAACCTTGTCCGCGACTGGATGCTCCAGCACCCCTACCACTTCCAAGTAGTGGCCGCTGGCGAGCGGCAACACGCGGTTGCGCGTTCCGAACCGCGGGTGGACCCCGCCGTCGATCAATTCCACGCCGAGGCGGTCAGCCAACCGCTGGCTGGTCTCGTCCAGGCCCTCCGGGCCTGCTGCGTACGAGACGTGGTCCAGCCGCATGGGCTGCATCCTGACAGCCGCACCGCCGGGTCTGGTTGCGGGGTCAGCCGTCGTGCCGTCCGCGCGGCGTACGCTCGCGACCGGTGACCCACAACCCGAGCACGCCGGACCAGCCGCACGGCATCGACGTCGACGTGGTCGTCGTCGGTTCCGGCTTCGGCGGCAGCGTCTGCGCGCTGCGGCTCACCGAGAAGGGCTACCGCGTCGTCGTCGTGGAGGCCGGCCGCCGGTTCAGCCCGGCCGACTTCCCGCGCACCAGCTGGGACGTCCGCAACTTCCTCTGGGCGCCGGCGCTCGGCTGCACCGGTATCCAGCGCATCTCGCTGCTGCGCGACGTCGTCGTGCTCTCCGGAGCCGGCGTGGGCGGCGGCTCGCTGGTGTATGCCAACACGCTGTGCCGGCCGCTGGACGAGTTCTACCGGGACCCGCAATGGCGGCACATCACCGACTGGCAGGCCGAGCTCGCGCCGTACTACGACCAGGCCGAACGGATGCTCGGCGTCACGACGGACACCGAGCGGAGCCCATCTGACGCTGTCCTGGAGAAGGTCTCGGCCCGGATGGGGGCGGCGGAGACGTTCCGGTACACGCCGGTCGGGGTCTACTTCGGCGTCCCTGGCGAGGAGACCGCCGACCCGTACTTCGGTGGCCGCGGACCGCGCCGGCGGGGCTGCCTGTGGGCCGGCGAATGTATGACCGGCTGCCGGCACGGCGCGAAGAACACGCTGGAGACGAACTACCTCTGGCTGGCCGAGCACGCCGGCGCGCGGATCCTGGCCCGGTCCACGGTCACCGCGGTGCGGCCGCGCAGCGACGGCCGGTACACCGTCGAGATCTCCCGCACCCCGAGCGGGCCCGAGTCCATCGTCAACAACCGGCTTCGGCCGGACCGGTCCCGGCGCACCATCAGCGCGACGCACATCGTGTTCGCGGCCGGGACGCTCGGCACCCAGGCGCTACTACACCGGCTACGCGACGACGGCGTGCTGCCCGCAATCTCGGCCCGGCTAGGTTGGCTCACCCGCACCAACTCCGAAGCGCTGGTCGGCGCGACAGCACGCGGCCGGAACGTCGACTTCACCCGCGGCACGGCGATCACCTCGTCGATGCGCCCGGACCCGACGACGCAGATCGAGGTCGTGCGTTATGGGAAGCGCAGCAACCTGATGGGGCTGCTGGCCACGGTGCTCGTGGACGGCGGCGGCCAGCTGCCGCGGCCCATCCGCTTCGCGGGCCTGGCTGCTCGCCACCCGATCAGCTTTGTGCGCTCGCTGTCGGTGCGTCGCTGGTCTGAGCGGACGGTGATCCTGCTGGTCATGCAGTCGCTGCAGAACTCGCTCACCGTCTACCGCAAGCGGGGTGTCCTCGGCCACCGGCTCACCAGCCGGCCGGGGCACGGCAGCCCCAACCCCACCTGGATACCAGCGGGCCACACCGCCGCCCGGTTGGCCGCAGAGGTGGTCGACGGGATCCCGGGCGGCACCATCAGCGACGTGTTCGACGTGCCGATGACGGCTCACATCCTCGGCGGCTGCGTGATTGGTGAGTCAGCCGAGGCCGGTGTGGTCGACGCGTACCACCGGCTCTACGCGTACCCGGGCCTGCACGTCGTCGACGGGTCCGCGGTGCCGGCGAATCTCGGCGCGAACCCGTCGTTGACGATCACCGCGATGGCCGAACGGGCGGTGGCGTTGTGGCCGAACAAGGGCGACTCCGACTCGCGGCCCGAGCTCGGCGCAGCCTACCGGCGGCTGCCGCCGGTCCCGCCACGCTCCCCCACGGTCCCATCCCACGCCCCGGCCGCGTTGCGCTTTGTGGAATGACCACGTTCACCACGCCTGCCCGTACATCACGAGGCTTGCAAGCCTCGTGATGCACCGGCAGGCATGGTGATGGCCGCGTCCTGTTGCAAGGACCGGCTCTTTCCGACGGCCGGCTCAGCCGGACTGGACGTCCACGTACACGACGTAGAACGTGCCGCCGGCACCGTCCGGCTTCTCCAACTCCCCGGCGCGGACCGGCAGCACCTGGTCGCTGTCCGGCGCGACCTGTAGGCCCAGCCCGTAGGTCACGTGTCCTTCGAAGTCCCCTGCGAAGCCGTAGCTTCTGATGTTCTGGAACCCGAGCGACTCGTCCGGTGCCCGCCCTATGGTCGAACCCGAGTCGTCATGGGCAGTTGCGTCGACGAACCCGATGCGCAGGAACCCGTTGCCCTCGAGGGCGATCGGCTGGCCGGTCCCCTCCTCGTCCACCGACCGGACGTACTGCAGGTTGTACGACGGGAACCCGCCCCGGAAGTAGAACGACATGCGCTGGTAGGGCGGCTCGTCGTCGTTGTGCTCCCCGGCATAGATCGCGACGAGCGTAGGTAGCGCCGGCGCGGTCACGTCGTGGGTGATCGTGACGCGTTCAGACGGCACCTCCCATCCGTACGTCACCCGGTGGTTCGCTCCCGCAGCAGGTTCGTCGCTCGCCGGTGGCGGCACCGGCTCATCGGTCCGGTCGTCGCCCTCCAGACCTACGCCTGGCTGATTCGTCGACCCAGGCTCGCTGGGCGTCGAAACAACTGCGGGCGTCGTGGTCCCCTCAGCGGTTGCCTCGTCGGCCTCTTCGGAGCCACACGACGCGACCGACAGCGCTGTGACGATCAACACTGCGGCTCCTACGGAACGTATTGCATGCCTGCTCATGGCCACCGATCCTCTGCAGCCGGCGATTCCCATGTACCTATGACGTCGTCGCGACGGTTGCGGTTTACGGCGACGCGTGCGCTTCTGCTCGTCCGACGGAGGTTGCCGCCGGAATGCTTGACGCATCAGCGGGGTTGGCACGGCAAGGCCAACCTGTGGAGACCGCATGCCTGCCCTCAGTGCCGACACGTTGACATTGCCGCGGCTCGCCGCCTTCGCCACCCGTACCGACTGGCGCAGCGTCCAGAAGATCGTCACTGCCCACCGGCAACTGGAGGGTGAGGGGTTCGTCGTGCGCCGGCCGTTTCCAAGCCCCGAGCTGAGTCTCGCCGACCCGTTTCTTCTGCTCGACCACATGGGCGCCGTCGAGTACGGGCCCGGCGAGGCCAAAGGGGCGCCCTGGCATCCGCATCGCGGCTTCGAGACCGTCACGTACATGCTCGACGGCGCCTTCGAGCACAAGGACTCCACCGGCGGCGGCGGACTGCTCACCGACGGGGCGACGCAGTGGATGACCGCCGGCGCCGGCATCCTGCACAGCGAGCTGCCGCCGCAGGAGTTCGTCGACAAGGGCGGGCTCTTCCACGGCGTGCAGTTGTGGGTCAACCTGCCGGCGTCGCGCAAGTGGACTCCCGCGCGGTACCAGGACATCAACGCGGGCGACGTGCGCCTGATCTCCAGCCCGGACGGCGGCGCGCTGATCCGGTTGATCGCCGGCTCGCTCGACCGATACGTCGGTCCCGGTTCGACGTTCACCCCGATCACGTACCTGCACGCCACCATCGCGCGGGGAGCACGGCTGGACCTGCCCTGGCCGGCGGACTTCAACGCGTTGGTCTATGCGCTGTCCGGCCAGGGCCACGTCGGCGAGTTCGGTCAGCCGTTGGCCGAAGGGCAGCTCGCGGTGTTCGGCACCGGGACCGCGCTGACCATCCGGGCGGCGGACGCGCAGCCGTCCTACGCGCGGGGCTGGGACGTGCTGGTGCTCGGTGGGCTGCCGATCCGGGAGCCGGTCGCTCGCTACGGCCCGTTCGTGATGAACACCCGGGCCGAGATCATCGAAGCGATCGAGGACTTCCAGGCCGGTCGGCTCGGTCAAACGGTCGTCCCCCACCACACTGCCGCAGACCTCGACCCGATTACCCCCGCTGATCGCATCGGGCGCCGCGGACGGTAAGCGCGCCGCCTCGCCGGTACCCCGGCAGTGAAACCGGGCCGCGCCACAGAAGTGGCTTGGCCGGGATCCAGAGGACGACGACGTGGTGGGGCCGAAGCCGGCCACTCGCGCAGCACGGACGAAGATCTCAGTTCTGCAACCGTGGTTTGCCCTTGCCGTCAGGCGGAACAATGATGGCCGCCACATCCGTTGGAAAAGGAGCTGGAATGACCATCACGGGCATCATTGTGGCGATCATCGTCGGTGCCGTCATCGGCGCGCTGGCCAGACTGGTGCTGCCTGGGCGGCAGAACATCTCGATCCTGATGACCGTCATCATCGGTATCGTCGCGGCCCTCATCGGGACGTGGTTGGCGCAGCTGGTGGGCGTCGCGACGACCGACGGCATCGACTGGATCGAGCTGGTGTTCCAGATCGGCCTCGCGGCCATCGCCATCGCGCTGTTCTCAGGGTTCGGGGCGCGCCGGCGGGTCTAGCCGAACGAAGCGACCAGACGGCGGAGGCCGGTAGGCCTCCGCCGTCGCATGTCTCGGGTCGGCGACGCCGTGCGCTCCTGCGGTGGCCGATCCTCATCGTGTTGGTTGGTCTGCTGCCCGCCTCGTTCTCGCTGCCGCCGTCGGTCCCCGGGTCCATCACAACGCGAACCTGGACATCACGGGCGCGCGGCCAAAGCCGGACCGATGCTGCGAGCGCCGTCTCATGCGACGACTCGCAGGCATGGTGATGTATGGGAAGGGGCGGTGTACGTGGTCATTCCAGAATTCAGACGTGTGCGATGTGACGTAGGTCACATCGCTAGCCGGCAATCTGGCGCCGGGAGTGCGCCGAACATATCGCGTGGACCAGCGGAGCCCCCAGCCGGTCGGGCCGCCCCCGTCCTGGCCCCGGGTCATCCTCAACACGTTGCGGCTGTCGCGGGAGCGCCGACGACGACATCCCCGCGACCTCGGTGATGACCGTCCGCCGCCGCCGCGGCGACTCTGGATTCCCGTCGCCGTGGGCGTCGCGGTCGTCATCGGCGTGGGCTTCCTGGTGAAGGCCTTGATCGAATGGGATGCCACGGAGCCGTCCGTGACGGGCACACCGTTGGCAACCGTGACTCAGTCGCCGAGCGTGGCGGTGCCATCGGGGCTGCCAACCGGACCCGCACGCACCGGCCCGCCGGCGAACCCGACGGTGCCCGGCGCTCGCGCCGCTGCAGGCGCGGAGATCGCAAACCGGGCCGACATCGACGTCTCCGGAGCCGCCGCAGAGGCGCTCGAGCAGGGGATCGTCGACGGCCGAGTCCTCATGGTCTTGGCAGCGCTCGCCAACGCCGACCAGCTGATCACGGTCGATGTGGCGCCAACGGCGACAAGTGACCCGGCCGGTCCACCCAACCTGGAAATGGGCGTCATCGACGTCGACGCCGTTCTCGACTGGCTCGATGCCCAGCCGCAGCTCCGGCCGGATCGGCTGGTGGTGCGCCGGGAATCCGACGTCGCGTACATACGGCCGGCGTACGACACTCCCGAGCCGAGTGGGCTCTTCCCGTCCTGACCACGAAGACCGCTATCCCTGGAACGTGCCATGACACGCTTCCGAGGCGTCTTCTCGTTGTGGGTGCTGCGCCCGACTGGGCGGCTAACCCTGACAACTCGCCTCGCGGGCCACCGAACGGCTCGATCGCGGAGCCCGCGCGCTCCAGATGTATGGGGCGGCACGCGTACCGTCCATCACTAGGCGTGCCCGTACATCACCAGGCGTGCAAGCCTGGTGATGTACGGGCAGGGGTGGTGTACGTGGTCATTCCGGAACGGTTCCTCCACGGGACGGGCCGTAGAGTGGCGGTATGTGCCGCAGCATCAAGACCCTGCGCGAGCCCTTCGCCGAGCACGTGACCGACGACGACATCCGGGCGGCGGCGCTGCAGTACGTCCGGAAGGTCAGCGGCTTCCACCGGCCGGCGCCGCACAACGCCGCGGCGTTCGACCACGCGGTCGCGACGGTCGCCGCTGCCACGCACTCGCTGCTCGACCAACTGGAGGTCCGCGGCGCCGCCCGTGCTGGCGCCCGCGGTCCCGTCGCGTCTGCTGTTCCTCCGTGATCACGAGCGTTTCGCTGCCCGATTCGGCGGCGCGTTGCACGTGATCATGGGCGTCGCCGGACGACGAGCACGGCGCAGTCCACCCCCGGCGGCGGCACGAAGGCGCGGCGCGGCAGTGCCCGCCCACGGCGCACGTCCCAGGTTCGCAACCAGCGCACGGCGGCCGGTGCCAGCCCGTCGGCGTACTTCGCGACCACGGCCCGCTGCAGCACCAGGTCGGCCGCGACCAGCCGGGAGCCGGGCGCCAGCAGCCGCCGCATGATCGCGCTGGAGACGCGGAACGGCGGGTTCGCGACAACCCGGAATGGCCGCCGTGGCAGCCGCAGGTCGGCCGCGTCCTGTTGGATCACGGTCGTCGCCGTTCCGGCGAACCGCCACCGCAACTCGGCGGCACGCCGCGGGTGCAGCTCGACAGCCAGCACCCGAGCGCCGTGCTCCAACAGCTGCGCGGTGATCGCCCCGTCACCGGCGCCGATGTCGAGAACCAGCTCGCCAGGCCGCACCTCGGCGTCCGCGACGATCCGAGCCGCCCACTCGTCAGTGAGCCGGTGCCATCCCCAGGTTCGGCGGGATCTCCGCTGGCCGGACACGACGCACCGTCGCCATGCCGAACGCCATGGCTCGACGTTAGGTGCCGCCGCGGGTACCTGGCAAACGTGTTAACTGCGGGAGGTGCCGCCGCGGGTACCTGGCAAACGTGTTAACTGCGGGCGAGCTGCTCGAGCGCGGTAACGGTCCGCCAGTTCCGCACGGTCACGGCCACGCCGAGCTTCTTGTCGGTGAGTTCCGCCGGCAGCTTTGCCCGCCCGTATCCGTTGGGCAGCCACAGATATATGACCTTCTTGCCGACGGCCACCTCCTCGCCGCCGAAGTCGGTCGACGTGATACTGCGCAGTCGGTCCGCCGCGGGCTGCTCGGACAGGAAGGCGGCGTGCAGCTTCACCGGATCCCGGCCAGGTGTCTCCAGTGGGTTCGCCGCGACCATGGCCGTCAGCGTGCGCGCCGTGAACACGAGCACGCGGATGTCCACGGCGAGATCGGCGTGGATCCGCGCCTCGATATCTCGGCTCAGCTCGTCCGCGGATCTTTTCGGGCTGTTGAGGACGGCGTTGCCGCTCTGCAGGTACGTGCTGACGTCGGTGCAGCCCAGATCCTCGAGCAGTTCCCGCAAGCGCCGCATCGGCACCCGGTTCCGCGCGCCCAAGTTGATCCCGCGCAGCAGCGCCACGTACCGGGTCACGATGCACCGCTCGCTGACGGCCCAGCCCTCATGGTCCGAATGATGCCCCCTCATGCCGCCCGGGCATTAGTGATCGACGCCGCCGTGTACGCGAGCCGCAACGATGCGCGGCCAGCCGGAGATCCGCGGTCGTCCCGTCCGCGCATCTCCGGCGTTGGCCCGCGCTTGTTGCTAGGTGGTCTGTGTGACCGACGGCGTCGCCGTGCCCGAGTCGTCTTGCTCCCGGTCGCGGTCTGGCCCGAACCACGGAGCGTGACCGTGGCCGTGCCGGCCGGGGCCGCCCTCCAGCCGCGGCGGCAGGCCCTCCTCGACGAAGGTGCGTACGCGCTCTTCCAGGTCGGCGCTGATGTCGTCGGCGCGCTCCTGGTCGATCCGGCCATCCTCTACCGCGGCAGCGAGTCGCTCCTCGGCGGCGGTCACCAGCGCATCGACCAGGTCGTCGACGTCGACTCCCTGCTCCTCGGCGATTTCCGCAAGCGTCGCGCCGTCGCCGAGCCGGTCGCGCAGCTCTTCGTCGGTGAGCCCGAGCTCCTCCGCGGCGACGTCGAGGCCGAGATGTAACAGTCCGTGGACGTGCCCGCCGGCCGGAAGCTCGTCGGCGAGGGTCTCCGCGACCGCGTTGGCCTGTTCCTGGGTGATGGTTCCGTCCTGGACCAGGCTGGCCAGCGCGTCGGCGATTGCCTCGACGCGGTCCGACGTGGCCGTGCTGACAGCCGATACGGCGGCGGTCGCGGCGGGTGACGCCACGACCGTTCCGACCAGGCCGGCCAGGCCCACGGCTCCCGCAGCGACGATGGCCGCTCTGTTGCGATGCATGGTTCGTCCTCCCTGTCTGACGAGTGCTGACGTCGAACAGGTTCGCGACCGCGGCTGGCGCGCCACTGTGACGAAGCTGGGAAGTTGCTGTCTGGAATGACCACGTACACCACCCCTGCCCGTACATCACGAGGCCTGCAAGCCTCGTGATGTACGGGCAGGCCTGGTGATGGGCCGGGTGCCGGGGCCGTTGATGCGATTCGTGCAGCTGTCCGTCTGACCAGTTCGCCAGAATGCCACCAGAGCGCCAATTGGTCCGGCACGAGCGAGCGTTCATGCTCGGTCAGCACCGATGCCGGTTCTTTTGGTCAGCCGTTCCCCGGCACCCGCAGTTGTGCGAACACTCCGAAGTGGTCGCTGGCCCAGACTCCGTCGACGGGTTCGTTGAACACCAGATCACAGTCTTCGATCACCAGCGTCGAGCCGGCATGCTCAGAACACCGAACGAAGACGTAGTCGATGCGCCGGAACGGCCAGTCCCGGGCAGCGTCGGCCATCAACGGATTTTGCGGTGAGAACGTGTGGCCTGGTTCTCCTGGATGTGCGCTCTCCCAGGCATCGCGGTAGCAGACGCTTACCCCGTTGATCGCTTGACGGCCAGTCCAGAACCGGATGCTCCCCGCATCCGGGTCAGCGTCCAGGTCACCCGCAACGACGACGTGCATATCGCGTCCAGCGACCGCATCGTCGATCGACCGAGCCGCGGCCACGGCCTGGACTTCACGCTCCGATTCTGCGGCCAGCTGCCACGACGGGTTGTGGTTGACGAACAGCACGGGTCCAATCGGCGGTGGGACGGCGACCTCTGCCGTCAGCGTCGCGCACGGGAAGTCATTCGGCGTGACGTGCAAATCCAGTTCGGTCGCGCGAACGATGGGCCAGCGGCTCGCGACGGACAGGCCGACCGCGTCCGGATCCCGGGCCGTCTGGTGCTCGACGGCAAAGCTGCCGGCCAGCAACTCGGCCGCCTGATCGTACGTATCCGTGCGAATCGCTTCCTGGAACGCGATCAGATCCGGTTGCAGCTCGCGCAGCCCGTCGACCAGGACGCCGCGCCGGCTCCGCCACTCACCGCCGTGTGCCCAGAGATTGAGGGTGAGGATCCGCAGCCGACCGGACGGTGCGTCGCCCGTCGGCATCCGGTCAGCGTAGTGGGGTGCGGGGGGAATGGACGTCAACCCCCGATGGCTGGACGCCGTGCATCGATCGATGGGCTCACAGCCGGCGATACATCAGGTGCAGGCCGACGTAGCCCCGGCTGGGGTGCCGGAACGCTTCCGGCACGGTCGCCAGAACCTCGAAGCCGAGGGAGCGCCACAGCGCCACGGCGGCGAGGTTGGTCTCAACGACCGCGTTGAACTGCATCGCCCGGTAACCGTCAGCCTGCGCGGCGGCCAGCACATGCTCGCCGAGCGCCCGGCCGATGCCGCGGCCGGGACGCGCCGGGTCGACCATGAACCCGGCATTGGCCACATGTGATCCCGGTCCGCCCTGGTTGGGGTGCACCTCGGCCGTGCCGACGACGGCACCATCGGTGTCCACGGCGACGAACGTCCGCGCCGGCGGGTTGTGCATCCACAACGCGCGCGCGTCGTCCTCGCTGATCTGCGGGTCCCAGCAGAAGGTGTCCGCGGCAGCCGCGATCTGACGCATGAAGCGCCACATCGGCGGCCAGTCGCCGGAGACGGCATCTCTGATCACCACGTCACCACCCTTCCCCACGCTGTGACCGGATGCTGTCTGCTCGGACAACCCAGCAACAACTTCGATCAGCGTCCCTGGCCGAGTCGCCGCGGGCTGCCCACGGCTTGACTGCGCCCCGCGCGCGGCGTAGGCCTATGCGAGAGCACGCCCATAGCCGACCGACAGAGGGACCGTCGATGTTCCGACGTTCGCAGCTCGTGCTGACGGCAACAGTGGCCGGCCTGCTCTGCGCCGCTCTCACCGCGCCGCCCGCGCAGGCCACCCCGAAGCCGCCGTCGAAGGACCCGGTGGCAGTTGGAACCGGCGGGGCGGTGGCGTCGGTCGACCCGTACGCCACCGAGATCGGCCTGCAGGTACTGCGACGCGGCGGCAACGCGGTCGACGCGGCGATCGCGGCGGCGGCGGCGCTGGGCGTCACCGAGCCGTACAGCGCCGGGATCGGCGGCGGCGGGTTCTTCGTCTTCTACGACGCGGCCACCGGCGAGGTCGAGACGATCGACGGCCGGGAAACGGCGCCCGCGCTGATGGACGAGGACGCGTTCGTCGAGAACGGCGTGCCGATCCCGTTCGCCGAGGCGGTGACCAGCGGCCTGTCGGTCGGCGTGCCCGGCACGCCCGCGACCTGGGCGTTGGCGCTGGACCGCTGGGGGTCGATCACCCTGCGAGAAGCGCTGCGGCCGGCGGCGCAGCTGGCGCGGCGTGGGTTCGTGGTCGATGAGACGTTCCGCCAGCAGACCGAGGCCAATGCCGCCCGGTTCGCCGACTTCACCAGCACCCGCGAGCTGTTCCTGCCGGGCGGCGAGCCGCCGGAGGTCGGGTCCGTGCTGCGCAACCGAGACCTCGCCCGCACCTACGGTCTGCTCGGGCACTACGGCGTCGACTTCCTCTACGACGGCCGGCTGGCCGCAGAGATCGTCGCAACGGTGATCGACCCGCCGGTGGCACCCGGTGCCACCAGGGTCGTCCGGCCGGGGTTGATGCGCCTTCCCGACCTGGCCGCGTACCAGGCGCTGTTCCGGGAGCCCACTCAGGTCGCGTACCGCGGCCTGGACGTATTCGGCATGGCACCGCCGTCGTCCGGCGGCTCGACGGTCGGCGAGGCGTTGAACATCCTGGAGAACTTCGACCTGGCCGGATTGGACCGGGTGCAGGCGCTGCACCGCTACCTGGAGGCCACCGCGCTCGCGTTCGCCGACCGCAACCGCTATGTCGGCGACCCTGCCTACGTCGACGTCCCGCTCGCCGAGCTGCTCTCCCAGGCGTTCGCGGACGAGCGGGCCTGCCTCATCGCCCCCACGGCGGCGCCGAAGCCGGTGCCGCCCGGCTCACCGGACGGCGTCTACGTGCCGTGCGCGCCGGCGGCTGCGGTTGGCTCCGGAGCAACCGCCGCTGGTTCGACAACGCACCTCACGACGTGGGACCGCTGGGGCAACGTGGTGGCCTACACCCTGACCATCGAGCAGACCGGCGGCTCGGGCATCGTCGTGCCCGACCGCGGATTCCTGCTGAACAACGAACTCACCGACTTCAACTTCACACCGACCCAGGGCACCGCCCCGGATCCGAACCTGCCCGAACCGGGCAAGCGGCCGCGTTCGTCGATGAGCCCGACCATTGTGCTCGACGAGGGCCAGCCCGTGCTGGCCCTCGGCTCGCCCGGTGGTTCCATGATCATCACAACGGTGCTGCAGACGCTCCTCAACCGGCTGGACTTTGGCATGACGCTGCCGGACGCCGTGGCCGCGCCGCGCGCCTCGCAGCGCAACACACCTACGGTCTCGGCCGAGCCGGCGTTCATCGCCCAGTGGGGACCGGCCCTCGAGGCGCTCGGCCACGCCTTCACCAGCGTGCCGGAGATCGGTGCGGTGACCGCGATCGAGCGGCAGGACGATGCCGGCCGCCTGCTCGCCGTCGCTGAACCGGTGCGCCGCGGCGGCGGTGACGCCGGCGTGGTCGAGCCCTAGCGTCCGCGGTACCAGGCAGTGGCCGGGGAAGCACAGCCTCCTCGCGTTGGTCAACGATCGTCGCAACCGCCGGTTGACGCTGAAAAGAGTGCAGCCATTCCGCCATGATCAACGGCAAAGGTGAGGAGGGCACGCTCGCCGACACTCCACCACCGTGGCGTGTTTGCACGGTGAGCCTGCTGGGCGACGGCGTGCGGGCCCTTGGCGGATGCGGCGAACACGTTCGGCTCCCTGGGACGGACTTGACCATTCCGCTGGCTCCGCCGCCCCACAGCTGAGTGGAATGGCCTAGTGACGACAGATGTGCAGTGGAAGGCGGTCAACCCGGTCGACGCCGGCTTTACCGCCGACCTGCCCGAGCGGTTGACAGCTGCGATCGAGGGCGGTCAGGCGCGCGGCGTGCACGCGGTCGTCGTCGTCCGTCACGGCCGGCTGGTAGTCGAGCACTATGGCACCGGTAACGACTACCGGCTGGCCGAGCCGCTTGGCCAGGTCGCGTTCCGGCGCGAAACGCTGCACGACGTCCGGTCCGTGACCAAGTCGGTCGTCGGAGTGCTGTACGGGATCGCCCTGGCAGCCGGGGATGTTCCGGAGCCGGATGCGCCGCTGCTCGAGTCCTTCACCGAATACCCGGACCTGCAGGCCGACCCCCGCCGGGCCGGCCTACGGGTCGCGCACGCGCTGACCATGACGTGTGGCCTGGAATGGAACGAGCACGCTCCGTACACCAGCGAGGAGAACAGCGAGATCGCGATGGAGTTCGCGCCGGACCGGTACCGGTATGCGCTGGAGCGGCCGCTCGTCGCCGAGCCGGGGACGACGTGGCGGTACAGCGGCGGCGCCGCGGCGATCGTGGGCAGGCTAATCGCGAAAGGCACCGCCGCCTCGCTCCCCGACTTCACGCGCGAGACCTTGTGCGCGCCGCTGGGCATCACCGACTTCGACTGGATCACTGGCGCCGACGGCGACGCACTGGCAGCGTCGGGCTTGCGGCTGACTGCGAGCGATCTCGCCCGGATCGGTCAGCTCGTCCTCGACCACGGCCGGTTCGCCGACCAGCAGGTGGTACCGGCGTCCTGGGTGGACGCGATGCTGCAGCCGCACGCCGAGGTCAGCCAGGGCTTGTTCTACGGCTACCTGTGGTATGTGGGGGCCACTGACGTCGACGCTGGCACGGTGCGCTGGGTCGGCGGGTTCGGCAACGGCGGCCAGCGGCTGTACGTCTGCCCCGGCCTTGACCTGGTGGTAGCGATCAGCGCCGGCAATTACGACGTCCCGGAGCAGTGGATCCCGCCTACTGTCGTCTTCGAGCAGGTCGTTCTCGGCAGCCTCGCGCGCTGACCGTTGCGGTTCTGGAATGACCACGTACACCACCCCTGCCCGTACATCACGAGGCTTGTAGGCCTGGTGATGTACGAGGAGGCCTGGTGATGGCTCGCCGCAGCAGCTGCTCACCGGGCGTACCCGGCCGAACGCCCGCCGGTTCGCGTCAGCGTAGATACTGCTCGAAGAAGGCGACGGTGCGCTCCATCGACGCCTCCCACGCCGCCTCGAACGCGTGCGGCTCCCCCGGGTACGTGACGAACTCCACCTGCTTGCCCAGCGAGCGGAGCGTGGCAACCGACCGCTCCGACCAGGCGATCGGGCAGCTTCGGTCTGCGGTGCCATGGTGGACGAGCACCGGCTCGGTGACCTGGTCGAAGAACGTGACCGGCGAGACGTCGCGCCAGAACGTCGGGTTCGCCTCCGGCGAGCCGTAGGCCGCCATGATCTGGTCGGCGAGTGAACGGTTCCCCGGTTGGTCGCGGATCCAGCGGTCGAAGTTGTCGACAGCGTTCGAGCTGACCGGTGCGTAGACCACGGCGGCGTCCACCAGACCGGGAACCGTCACCAGCACGTTGAACGCGACGCCGCCACCCATCGAGCGGCCGAGCAGCCCGATTCGCTCCGGGTCGACGGAGGGCAGCCGCGACGTCCGCAAGGCCAGCACCGCGTTGATGACGTCCTCGGTGTACCCAAGTCGCAGGTTCAGCTCGGCGTTCGGGTCGTCGTCGGACTGCGCGTGGTTGCGGTAGTCGGTGTGCAGGACGACGTACCCATGCCGGGCGAGGTAGTCCTGCTCACGCCGCAGACCGCGGCCGTTGGTGTAGACGTCCGGGTCGATGTAACCGTGACCGAGCACCAGCGCCGGGAACGGGCCGTCGCCGGCCGGGACGTTCATCACTCCGGAGATACGCAGGCCGCCGCTGCGGTAGGTCACGAAGTAGCGGGTGTACCGGCTGCTCTTGTCCAGCACCTCGCCGACGCGCAGGTCCCCGCCGTCGTACCGCCGCTGCATGAGTGAGGGGATCGACACCGGGTGTGGAGGCGATGTCGGGTTCACCGTCGGGGTGGGCGTCGGCGCCGCTGCCGACGGCGTCGCGACTGAAGTGGGCGACTCCGGGTCGGCGGAGGTGGACGCCGGAACGGTCGCGGCGCCTGCATCGGATCGGTCGTCGTCGGCCGCCGGTCCGCTGCATCCAGCCGCTAGGACCACGGCGAGCGCGATGCCGCCGACCAGCGCGCCCTCACGTCGTCATCCTCGCCTTTCTGGAATGACCACGTACACCACCCCTGCCCGTACCTCACCAGGCGTGCAAGCCTGGTGATGTACGGGCAGGCCTGGTGATGGCCCGGTCAGCGAGCTGAGCAGGACCGCGCCGCCCGTCAGAGGTAGCGCCGCCGCGGGTAGACCGCATGCGCGCCGGCGACGCGATCCAGAAACAGCATCCCGGCGCAATGGTCCAGCTCGTGCTGGACGGCCCGCGCCTCGAACGCGTCGGTCTGCAGCGTCAGCTGGTCAGCTCGGCCCGGAAGCACACCGGCGACCGACAGCCGAGCCGCGCGACGGACGTCGCCGGTGAGGTCGGGCACGGACAGGCAACCTTCGCGACCCTTCTCCACCTGTGACGCAGCCAGCACCTCGGCGTTGCACAGCACGAAGACCCCGTGCGCCGTCCGTGCCTTGACGTGGCCGGACACGTCGACGCAGAACACCTGCAACGCCACGCCGACTTGAGACGCCGCCAGCCCGACACACCCCGGCGACGCACGCATCGTCGCCACCAGGTCCGCGGCTAACTGCACAACCTTCGGATCGGCAGGGTCCACCGGGTCGGACCGCCCCGACAGCATCGGGTCCGGCGTGCGCAACACCGGCAGCACATGGCCCGGCACGCCGAGATCGCGCTCGGTCCAGTCGAACAGACTCACAGCACGTCGGCGTCCTGACGGCGCAACGCGACGGTGACGCCGAGCTCACGCCCGGTCGCGGCGAGCCGCGCTGCGAGGTCAGCGACGTAGACGTCGTCGGGCAGGTCCGCCTCGGCGAGGAGGACGTACAGATCGCCCGACAGCCGCGTCGTCAGGTCGGTGATGTTGCCGCCGGCCTGGGCAAGCACCCGGGTGACGGCCGACACGATCCCCGGCCGATCCCCGCCGTGAACGCTCAGCAGGTAGCCCGGACCAGTCGGTTCGGGCTCCGGTTCCGGCGGCACCGACCACACCGAGATCAGCAACGATCCGTCCGCTCCGATCGGGGCGAGCGCGCGCTCGACGTCCTCCGCCGGATGATCGCCGGCGCACAGCAGCGTCATGGCGAAGTGCCCGCGCAGCCGCGTCATCGACGAGTCCTCGAGATTGAAGCCGAGCTCAGCCAGCCCGGCCGTGACGTCGGCGATGATGCCCGGCCGGTCGTGGCCGATGACGGTGACGGCGAGCAGGCTCACCGGACGGAGAGCCACCCGTCCCGGGTAGGCGGCACGCCACTGCCCCCGTCGAGCCGGCGACGCACCGCCAGCACCTGGGCGACGCCGATACGCCCGGCGTCGAACGACAGCGCCGAGCCGGTCATGTACAGCCGCCAGATACGCGCCCGTCCAGCGCCGGCCAGCTCCACCGCCCGCGCCCACTGGCCCTCCAGGTTCGACACCCACTGGCGCAGGGTTCGCGGGTAGTGCTCGCGCAGGCTTTCGACGTCGCGCACCTCCAGGTCGGCGCCTTCGATTGCGTTGACGACGTCGCCGAGCGGCAGCAGCTCGCCGTCCGGGAAGACGAACGCGGTGATGAACGTCCGTCCGGTGCGGCCGGGACCAGGCCGGCGAACGATCTGGTGGTTGAGCAGCCGGCCACCGGGTGTCAGCAGGTCGTGCAGCGTCCGGGCGTACTCGTCCCACATCTGCGCACCGAGATGTTCGGCCATGCCGATGCTGGCAATTGCATCGAACGGGCCGTCGTCGACGTCCCGCCAGTCCTGTACCCGGACGTCGACGTCTTGTGCCACACCCGCTTCGGCCGCGCGTTTTCGGGCGTACTCGGCCTGCCCCTCGGACAGCGTGATGCCGACGGCGCGCACGCCGTGCTCGCGCGCCGCGTGGATGACCAGCGCTCCCCAGCCGCAGCCGACGTCGAGCACGCGCATGCCCGGTTGCAGGCCCAGCTTGCGGCAGATCAGCTCGAGCTTGTCCCGCTGCGCGTCTTCCAGCGTGTACGCGGGGTCGTTGGGGCGGGTCCAGAAGGCGCACGAGTACGCCATGGACGGGCCCAGCACGATGTCGTAGAACTCGTTGCCGACGTCGTAGTGGTGTCGAACGGCGGCGCGGTCGCGGCTCTTGGAGTGCGTGGCGCCGCGCAGCACGGCCTCCTCCCGCGGGGGCCTCGGTGGCGGGCCGACGACGCGCAACGCTGCAGCGACTCGCAGCGCGTCTGCCCACTCGGCGATGCTCAGCCGGGGCCGCGCGGCGAGGTCGCGGCCGATGGTCTCCAGCCGGAGCAGGCCCTCTTCCAAATCGCCGTCCACGTCGATCTCGCCGGCCACCCAGGCTCTGCCGAGCCCGACCTCGTTCGGCTGCCAGAGCACCCGGCGCAGCGCGCGACGGGACCGGATGATCAGGGCCGGGCCGTGGGCTGGGCCGGTGACCGAACCGTCCCAGGCTTGCAGCCGCAGCGGCAGCGGGGCGGCCAGCAGCTGTTCGAGGAGCGACGCGACCCGTGCCGCTACCCCGACGTCGGACTTCTGCATGGTCACTCAGGGTAGCCGTGGACGGGTCTGGTGCCCTCGAGCTGGAAGCCATCACCGGGCCTGCCCGTACATCACCATGCTGTAAGTGGCCCACAGGCTGTCCAGGTACGGGCAGGGGTGGTGTACGTGGTCAGTCCGGCAGTGACGGGACAGCGGCACGGCGGAACTCGGCGCGCGGGCTCTCCAGCCGGCCGAGCGAGACGACCTCCCGCGGGGAGAACAGCGCGAGTGTCCAGTCCAGGATCACCCGCACTTTGCGGTTGAGCGTCGGCATCCTGCTCACGTGATACGTCCGGTGCATGAACCAGGCAAGGAACCCTTTGAGTTTCAGGCCGTAGACCTCCGCGACCCCTTTGTGCAGGCCCAGGCTCGCGACCGAGCCGGCGTAGCGGTGCTCATAGTCTTTCGGTCGCTGATCCCGCAGCGTCGCAACGATGTTGTCGGCCAACAGGCGTGCCTGGCGAACCGCGTGCTGCGCAGTCGGCCCGCAGGTCGCGCCGGGCACGTCGGACGTGAGGTCCGGGATGGCGGCGCAGTCACCTGCCGACCAGGCGTCCTCGACGCCGTCCACGCGCAGATCGGCGCGGCAGCGGATCCGGCCCTTCTCGTCCAATGGCAGGTCGGATTCGGCGACCAACGGGTGCGGCTTCACTCCGGCGGTCCATACGAGCGTGTCGCTGTCGAACTCGGTGCCGTCGTCGAGCACGACGTGGCCGTCCACGCAAGAGACCAGCCGTGTCTGCAGCCGCACCTCGATCCCGTGCCGGCGCAGCTCCGCCAATGTGTAACGGCCCATCTCCGGGCTCACCTCGGGGAGGATCCGGTCAGCGGCCTCTACGAGCACCCAGCGCATGTGTTCGGGTTTGAGGTAGGGGTAGAAGCGCAGCGCGTCCTTGGCCATGTCCTGCAACTCCGCGAGCGCTTCCACGCCGGCGTACCCGCCGCCCACGAAGACGAACGTCAGCGACCGGCGACGTAGCTCCTCGTCCGGGGTGGACGCAGCGACGTCGAGCTGATCTAGGACGTGGTTGCGCAGCGTGATGGCTTCCTCGACCTGCTTGAAGCCGATCCCCTGCTCGGCCAGACCCGGAATCGGCAGCGTTCGCACCACCGAGCCAAGCGCCACGACCAGAACGTCGTAACGCAGGTCGTACGGCTCACCCTCCTGCGGTGCAACCCGAACGGTGCGGTCTGCGTGCCGGATCGCCGTGACCTCGCCGGTGATGACCTGACAGTGCCGCAGAACTCGGCGCAACGGCACGACCACGTGCCGCGGTTCGAGTGAACCGGCGGCCGCCTCCGGAAGGAACGGCTGATATGTCATGTACGCACGGGGGTCCACGACCGTGATGCGGATGTTCCGCCAGCGCAGCTGCTTCTGCAGCCCGAGCGCGGTGTACATCCCGACGTAGCCGCCGCCGAGGACAAGTATCCGGGGTACCCGTTCGGCCATGGTCCCCAGCCTACTCGCCTTGTGAATCCGTTCACAAAGCTCGCGGAAGCGCTTCTGGAATGACCACGTACACCACCCGTGCCTGTACATCCCCGTACATCACCAGGCAAGTAGGCCTGGTGATGGACAGGCAGGCCTGGTGATGGCCTCAGGCCGACCGGTCACCCGCGTCGGCGAGCTCCGCGGC
>JACVRX010000037.1 GCA_014534205.1 Jiangellaceae bacterium | reverse complement strand
GCGTCTGCTACGGCAGAGTCGACGAGGTTCGGCACCACGACGACTTCGGGTTGCGCCGTTCCCACGAAGACATTTACGGGAGCACCCCGCCGCACTTCGGCTCCGGCGACCGGGTCCTGCTCCTGGACCTCGTTACCATCCCCGGTGACATCGCCGAGTTCGAGCTCCGCCTCCACTAGCCGGTCTTCTGCATCCTCCACCGATTCGCCGACCAGATCTGGGACGACAACCAAAACCTCCACCGGAGCAGTGACGAGGAAGTCGGCGGAGGCGACGATCTGGTCCCCGACAACACACCGCGCCACCACTTGGTGGAGTCCCAAGGATGCGGACTCGGGAACCACGAAACTCGTGCTCACGACGGCCCTGCCGTCGACGGCAGCCAACCGGTCGCTACCGTCCCAGAACAGCGCAACCGAACCAGGAGAGGCGTCATCGAACCCGCTCGGTGGGCACAAGGCGAATCCTTGGCCGGACGCGGTCACTTGGATACCTGGCGGACCTTCGACTGGATCGAGACTCAGCGTGGACGGCTGTCCCACCGCGGCAGCTTTGACCGCAACCAAGGCAAGCGTAGCCGCAATAGCTGCAGCGACACCGGGCTGTGACCAGCCGGCGAATCTGCGAGTCGCGGACATCCCGCCCCCGGCCTTGTGCTCCGATTCAACTGTCCGCCGCGATCAGAAAGGCGTCAACATGCTCCCTCGTGCAACGCGGCATAGATCCGGTCCCGCAGGTCGTTGGCTTCGCCGGCCATGAGCGTGCGGTCGGTAGGGCGCAGCACGATCCGTAACAGCACGTTGTGCTGATCCGGCCGGATGCCCAGCCGCCGCCGTGCGGGCTCGGTGAGCGCGTCGTACGGCGTCGTGGCGAGAATCCTCACCTCTTCCACCAGGTCAGCGTCCGCTCCGAGCGCGTCGCGCACCTGGTCGCCCAGCGTCTCCTCGTCCGATTCGGCGTTGACCGCTACCGAGACGTCGCGGCGGGCGGGCGGCAGGTTCGACACCGGCTGGTACGGCGCCAGATCGAGAAGCTGCCGCTGTACCCGCGGGTCCGGCGAACGGAGCAACCGGATGTCCGGCACGCCCTTGCGGAGCATCAGTGTTCGGTCCAGGCCGATCCCGAGCGCCAGCCCGCTCCACTTGCTGGCCGGCAGGCCGGCGCGGTCCAGCACCTGCGGCGCCGCCACCCCGCATTCCGCCACCTCGACCGGGTCGCCGGCATGGAGAACCTCGATCTCTCGGCCGCCGATGGTGTACGGGTGCGACGCTACGTGCCAGCGCCACTCGGCGCGGGGCAGCACAGTGCCCAGGACGACGGTCACCAGGTCCGCCAAGTCCGCATGATCGAGGACGCCGCGGTCCCGGCGGACACGCCACACGTCGAGCTGATGCGGCGTGCCGGTGTGTAGCCGGTCGATCGCGTCCCGGCGGTGGCAGATGCCGGGCAGCAGCAGCGTGACGTCGGCGGGCGGATCGGCTGCCGCGGCCAGCCGGCGCAAGGCGAGTGGCACGCCGGCCGAGGCATGGCTGCGGAGCAGACACGACTCACTGACGTAGCGCGTGTACCGGGTGTCGCGGGCGACCGCGTCCGGCGCGTAGCCGAGCCGGTCGTAGTTGTCCTCGATGCTGACGATCGGCCTGGCCCGGATGATCCGGACCTCGGTCGGCCAGCTGCGGGTGATGGCCTGCGCGGCTTCGTCGACGAGCAGTTGCATGGCGTGCCGGCCCTGGTCGGGGTCAGCGAGGTCTCGTACGGAGAGCGCCGCGCAGACGGCGTCGGGTGAGAGTAGGACAGGCATGACGGCGAACCTTTCCGGCGTGCGCACGCGGGACCGTCGCTCGGCCCGCGGTGCGCTGGACGGCTGAACGAACGGGAAACCCCCCGGCCGGTCGTCCGCCGCGAAGGCTCAGGCGCGCGAGCCCACCCGGCGGCGGACGTCCGCCGACCGGGGGCTGCCGAAGGTGCGCCGACCTGTCATAGGTGCAGCTTAGCTCCGTCGATGCCGGACCCCTGGTGTGCCGGCGTCCGGGCTGAGACGATCGGCCCGTCCTGCTGAGTGCCTGACGAAGGAGCGGGGTCGTGGCCGGTGCCCCCAGCGTTTCGAACTCGATCACCGTCCGGCTTGAGCTGCCCGTCGGCGGCGCCGTGGTCAGCCACCTCACGGCGGCCGTGGAGAAGGCCGGCGGCCTGGTGACCGGACTGGACGTGGCCGCGTCTGGGCACGACCGGATCCGGGTGGACGTCACCTGCGCGGCGACGTCGGAGGCGCACGCCGACGAGCTGGTCGAGGCGCTGCGGTCGGTCGACGGTGTGAGCATCCGGCACGTCAGCGACCGGACCTTCCTGGTGCATCTGGGCGGCAAGCTGGAGATCCGGTCCAAGGTGCCGATCCGCCATCGGGACGACCTGTCGCTGGTGTACACGCCGGGCGTGGCCCGGGTGTGCCTGGCGATCGCGGAGAACCCGGAGGACGCCCGCCGGTTGACCATCAAGCGCAACACGGTGGCCGTGGTCACCGACGGGTCGGCGGTTCTGGGCTTGGGCAACCTTGGTGCGGTCGCAGCGCTGCCGGTGATGGAAGGCAAGGCCGCGCTGTTCAAGCGGTTCGCCGACATCGACGCGTTCCCGATCTGCCTCGACACTCAGGACACCGACGAGATCGTGCGCATCGTGCAGGCTGTCGCGCCGGTGTTCGCCGGCATCAACCTGGAGGACATATCGGCACCACGCTGTTTCGAGGTGGAGGCACGGCTACGCGCCTTGCTCGACATCCCGGTGTTCCACGACGACCAGCACGGCACTGCGATCGTCGTGCTCGGCGCCCTGTACAACGCGCTGAAGGTGGTCGGCAAGGACATCGAAGGGATCCGGGTCACCATGGCCGGCGCCGGTGCCGCGGGCCGGGCCATCGCCGCGCTGCTGCTAAAGGCCGGCGTGCGGGACATCGTGGCCGCCGACCGGGCCGGCGTACTGTACGAGGGCCGTGCAGACCTGCACGGCGCCGGCAGCTGGTTCGTCGAACACACCAACCAGCGGCGGGTCACCGGCACACTACGGGACGCTCTCGCCGGAGCCGACGTGTTCATCGGGGTGTCTGGGCCGAACATCCTCACCGGCGCGGACATCGCCACCATGGCGGACGACGCCGTCGTGTTCGCGCTCGCGAACCCGGATCCGGAGGTCGACCCGGTGGACGCGGCCGAGCACGCCCGCGTGGTGGCGACCGGCCGCAGCGACTACCCGAACCAGATCAACAACGTGTTGGCGTTTCCCGGCGTGTTCCGCGGCCTGCTGGACGCGCGGAGCACGAGCATCACCAGTGAGATGCTCCTGGCTGCGGCGCAGGCGCTGTCGGAGACCGTCCACGACGACGAGCTCAACGAGTCGTACATCGTGCCCAGCGTGTTCCACCCGGGCGTCACCGAGACGGTTGCCGCCGCGGTCAAGAGCAGTGTGGAGACGCTGCGCGACAGCCAAGGTTAGGCAACCCTTACTAAGATGCCGGTGTCCTGACCGTCGCATTGGGAGGCCCGGCCGATGGCGGTTCGCCGGTTCCAGGCCGCAGCGCTGGCCGTCGTCACCCTGGCAGTCTCGGCGTGCGGGGACGGCGCCGCGGCGGACGTCGACCAGTCCGACCTGGTCCTGTACTCCGGGCGCAGCGAGGATCTCGTCCAGCCGGTCATCGACGACTTCGAGGCTCAGACCGGCATCGAGGTCTCCGTCCGGTACGGCAACACCGCGCAGCTCGCGGCCCAGATCCTTGAGGAAGGGGAGCGGTCGCCAGCGGACGTCTACTTCTCGCAGGACGGCGGCGCGCTCGGTGCGCTGACCAAGCGCGGCATGCTGGCGGAACTCCCCGCCGACGTCCTGGACAGCGTAGATGCGCGGTACCGGGCCACCGACGGCACCTGGGTGGGCACCAGCGGCCGGTCCCGGGTAATCGTGTTCGACCCGGCGCAGGTCGCGGAGGCCGACGTCCCGGACAGCGTGTTCGAGCTGACCGACCGGCAATGGAAGGGGAAGGTCGGCATCTCCCCGAGCAACGCCTCGTTCGAGGCGTTCGTCACTGCCATGCGGGTGCTGCACGGTGACCAGGTGGCCCGGGAGTGGCTGGAGGCAATGGCCGAGAACGACGTCCAGCTGTTCGACAACAACGTGCTGATCCTCAACGCGGCGGAGGACGGCGTCATCGCCCTCGGGCTGATCAACCACTACTACTGGTACCAGCAGGTGGCCGAGGAGGGCATCGACGCCGTACCGGCCCGCCTGAAGTTCCTGCCCGGCGGCGATCCGGGCGCCTTGGTCAACGTGGCCGGCGTGGGCGTCCTGGCGTCGACCGACAAGCGCGACGCCGCGCTGCGATTCGTCGAGCATTTGCTCGGCGAAGACGCTCAAACGTTCTTCGCCCAGGAGCTCAAGGAGTATCCGCTCGTCCAGGGAGTTCTGATCCCGCCGGACCTGCCGCCGCTGGAGTCGCTGCAGTCGCCCGAGATCGACTTGTCGGACCTCGACACGCTGGAGGCGACCCTGAAGATGATCGAGGACGCCGGGCTCACCTGATGGCCGTACCGAGCACGTACTCGCCGACCGGTGCCGCCCTCAGCCGGCCGCATCGGCTGCGCCCGCCCGCAGTGCTGCTGGTACCGGCGGCATTGGCGGCGGCGGTCGCCGTGCTCCCGCTGTTCTATTTGGTGGTCCGGGCGCTGGAGGGCGGGCCGGTCGAGCTCCTGCAACTGTTGTGGCGCGAGCGCACGCTCCGGCTGGCGGCGCGCAGCCTGGGCCTTACGGCCGTCGTCACGGCGCTGTGCCTGGTGATCGGTATCTCGCTGGCGTGGCTCACCACCCGGGCTCGGCTACCCGGGCGGCGGCTTTGGGCAGTGGTCGGCGCGCTGCCATTGGCGGTGCCCTCGTACGTCGCGGCTTACGCCTGGATAGCCGCGTTTCCGCGCATACCGCCGTTCGGTGGATCCGTGCTCGTGCTGACCTTGTGCTCGTACCCGTACGTCATGCTGCCGGTGGCGGCGACGCTGGGCCGCACCGACCCGGCGCTGGAGGAGGTCTCGCGGTCTCTGGGCAAGGGCTGGCTTGCGACGTTTTTGGCCGTGACGCTGCGGCAAGTGCGGCCGGCCGCCGCGGTGGGCGGCCTCCTCGTCGCGCTGTACGTGCTGTCCGACTTCGGCGCCGTCGCGATCCTGCGCTACGACGTCTTCACCCGGGTCATCTACACCTCGTACCGGTCGAGTTTCGACGCTACTGCCGCGGCCGGGCTCGGACTTCTGCTGGTGGCGCTCACGGTGGCGATCGTCTGGGCAGAAGGGCGTACGCGCGGCCGGGCCGGGCAGGCCCGCGTGGGCGGAGGCGCGACGCGGCGGCACCGGTTGATCTCGCTCGGGCCGGCCGCAACGGCGGCTGGCCTGGCGTGGGCCGGGGCGGTGGCGGTGCTGGCGCTGGGGTTTCCGCTGGCGAGCCTGGGCTACTGGCTGGCCCGCGGCCGCTCGGCCGGCGTCGACCCGGCCGCGCTCGGTGCCGCTGCCGCCTCGACGATCGGCGTGGCGGCACTCGGAGCCGCAGTCACGACGGCGCTGGCCATCGCGGTCGGCATCTTGGCAGCGCGTTACCGCTCCCGCAGCGCCCGGGTGCTCGAGCAGGCGACCTACGCCGGGCACGCGCTGCCTGGCATCGTGGTCGGCTTGGCGCTGGTGTTCTTCGGTGTGCGGTACGCCTTTCCCTTCTACCAGCAGCTGCCACTGCTTCTTGTCGCGTATGCCGTGCTCTTCCTGCCGGCCGCCGTGGGCTCCGTGCGGGCCTCCGTCGCGCAGTCGCCCCCTGTGCTGGAGGAGGTCGCCCGGTCGCTGGGGCGCGGCCCGGGACGGGTGCTGCGGGACGTGACGCTCCCGCTGGCCGGTCCAGGTGTCGCCGCCGGAGCAGCGCTGGTGTTCCTCACCTGCATGAAGGAGCTTCCGGCCACGCTGCTGCTGCGACCTACCGGGCTGGAGACGCTGGCCACCCGGCTGTGGGCCGAGACCGAGGTGGGTGCATACGCGGCCGCTGCCCCGTACGCGGTGCTGCTGGTGCTGCTCGCCGCGGTGCCGGCGGCCGTCCTCGGCCGCCGCCGGTCCGCCGCCCTGGACGGTGGGGGGAGAGCGTCGTGAGCGAGCTGGCGGTCTCCGGGCTGGCGAAGTCCTTCGGCGCGGTGCGGGTACTGCGAGATCTCGACCTGGTGGTCCCGTCCGGGTCGCTCGCCGCCGTGCTCGGACCGTCCGGCTGCGGCAAGACGACGCTGATGCGTATCGTCGCCGGGTTCGAGACAGCGGATGCCGGCACGGTGGCACTGGACGGCCGGATCGTCGCCGGTCCGGGGGTACACGTGCCGCCGGAGCGCCGGCGGATCGGCATCGTGCCGCAGGAAGGCGCGCTGTTTCCACACCTGACCGTGGCCGGAAACGTCGGCTTCGGCCTGCCCCGCGGGCGCCAGCGGGCGGCCCGAGTGGACGAGCTGCTCGCTCTCGTGGGTCTTGCCGGCTACGGCGAGCGGATGCCCTACGAGTTGTCTGGAGGGCAGCAGCAGCGCGTTGCACTGGCGCGTGCGCTTGCCCCCGACCCGGCCGTCGTGCTGCTCGACGAGCCGTTCAACGCCCTGGACACGGGCCTGCGGGCAGCGGTGCGGGAGGACGTCCGCAAGGCGTTGTTCGCGGCTGGAGCCACGGCCGTTCTGGTGACTCACGACCAGGAAGAAGCCCTGTCGATGGCCGACCTGGTCGCCGTCATGGCGAACGGCCGCATTGCGCAGGCAGCCGAGCCGGCGGTCCTGTACAGCACGCCGGCCGACGTCGGTGTCGCCACGTTCGTCGGTGACGCGGTCGTCGTCGAGGCAGTCGCCGGCTCAGCCGGCGCGACAAGTTCGCTCGGCCCACTGCAACTGCGGGACGCGCGGGTGCGCGGGCCAGGCCGCGCCATCGTGCGGCCCGAACAGATCGTCCTCGGCCCCGCTGACGACGGCGACTGCATCGTCGGCACCGTCGTCGGCACAGTGTTCTATGGTCACGATGCACTGGTACGGGTCTCCGTCCCGGTGCCGGGCGGCTCGGTTGCCGTGTCTGCCCGCTGCTCGGGTCTGCCACCGGACCTCGCGGTAGGCCGCGCCGTCGGCGTGCGCGTAGTGGGTCCGGTGACGTTCTTCCCAGCACAATGACCGCCCGCCTGCTCTTCGCGGCGGCTGTGGCCGTGCAAGTCCTGGTGCTGTACACGCCGGAGCCGCCTACCGGCGGCGTGCGGTCTCCCGTCGCGGCCGCCGTGGTTCACTTGGTGGTGTTCGCGGCCGCGGTGTGGACCGGCCGCCGGGCCGGACTCCCCACCAGGCTGCTGGCTGGTGCGTTCGCCGCGCACGCGGGTATCAGTGAGGCGATCCAGGAGGCGTTGTTGCCTGAGCGCAGCGCAGAGCTGGCCGACATCGCCGCAGACCTGGCAGGGATCGTGCTCGGGGCGCTACTGCCCCGATCTGATGATCGAATGTGGGCAGGGCGCACCGATGAGGGCTGACTCGTTGACCGGCCGGCTCCTGGTGGCCACGCCGGTGTTGCGCGACCCGAACTTCCACCGCACGGTGGTGCTGATCCTCTCCCACGACGACGACGGTGCGCTCGGCGTGGTCGTCAACCGCCCGACCGGAGTACCAGTTGTGGACATCCTGCCGAGTTGGCAGCCGGTCGTTACTGAGCCCGGGGTGGTTTTCCAGGGCGGGCCGGTCAGCTTGGACAGCGCGCTGGGACTCGTGGCCATGATCGACGCGAGCGAGCCGCTCGGTGTTCGCCGCGTGCACGGTCGGGTCGGTGTCGTCGATCTGGACGCGCCGCCGGAGGTGGTCCAACCCGGAGTCTCGGCGATGCGGGTCTTTGCGGGTTACGCAGGGTGGTCGCCCGAACAGCTGGAGGCGGAGATCTCGCAGGGGTCCTGGTACGTCGTCGACGCGGAGGACGGTGACGCGTTCAGCGACGAGGCGGAGGAGTTGTGGCGGGCGGTGCTGCGGCGCCAGCAGGGACCGCTGGCGTTGATGGCGACGTTCCCCGCCGACCCCTCGCTGAACTGACGTGCCCGAGCCCGCCCGCCCGCAGCGGGTGTTCCTGCTCGGGATGATGGGCGCCGGGAAGTCGGTGGTCGGCGCCGCGCTTGCCGACCGGCTGGGCTGGCTATACCTGGACAACGACCGACGGCTGCACGACACGGTAGGGCTGCAGGTCGACCAGGCCGGCGCCGCGCTTGGCCGCCGGCGGCTGCACGAGCTGGAGAGGGAACAGGCGGTACGCGCGGCTGGTGAGCCACCGCCGTTGGTCGCCGGCCTGGCGGCCAGCGTGGTGGAGCAGGCCGCTCTGGCGCCGACGATTCGTGCGGCCGGCTGGTGTGTTTATCTACGGGCCCGTCCCGAGACGTTGGTACGCCGGGTCGGCTCCGGTTTAGGCCGGCCGTGGCTCGCGCCGGATCCTGCCGCGTTCGTGCGCCGGACGCTGCGCCGTCGGGAGCCGCTGTATCGCGCGCTGGCCGACCTCATCGTGAACGTCGACGACGCGGCCCCCGACCAGATCGCCGCCGACATCGCGCACCATCTGGGACTGGCAGCTCACCCTCCGGAATGACCACGTTCACCACCCCTACCGGTACATCACCAGGCCTGCACGCCTCGTGATGTACGTGCTGGCCTGGTGATGGGCAGCTGGGCCTGGCGCGGGACCGGCGTGGAGTAGCCGGCCAGCACATCCGCTGGGTTCAAGCCTTAGTCGGACCCGCCCTCGCCGGGTATCAGGCTCTCCCAGATCTTCTTGCACTCCGGGCAGACCGGGTAACGCTGCGGGTCCCGGGCGGGCACCCAGACCTTGCCGCACAGCGCGATCACCGGCGTGCCGTTCACCATCGCCTCGACCAGTTTGTCCTTCGGTACGTAGTGCGCTAAACGCTCGTGGTCGCCGTCGTCGGTGGTAGGCCGGGTGCCGGTCTCCTCGACCGTCTGTGTGCCGGGACTGAGCTCGGTGGTCACGGGCAGCCAGTGTACGGAGCGGCGAGGAGCCCGAGCGAGGTACGAGCGAGGGTCCGAGCGCGACCGTCGGGCACGGAGCGGCGAGGAGCCCGAGCGAGGTGCGAGCGAGGCACGAGCGAGGGTCCGAGCGCGACCATCGAGCCGGGTCGCGCTCGGAGACAATCGGCGGGTGACCGAGGAGCGGGTGGCGGGCGTTCTCGGCCACGCTCACCGGCGGCTCACCGTGGGGATCGTTGCGACGATCGTGTTCATCGCGTTCGAGGCCATGGCCGTCGCAACTGCGATGCCGAAGGCGGTGCCGGCGCTCTCCGGGATGCCGCTGTATGCGCTCGCCTTCTCGGGCTTTTTCACCACGAGCCTGTATGGAATGGTCCTTTCGGGGCAGGTGTGCGATCGCCGCGGGCCGCGCCTGCCGTACGTCGGCGGAACTGCGCTCTTCACTGTGGGCTTGCTGATCGCCGGGACCGCGCAGTCGATGTGGTGGTTCATCGTCGGCCGCGCGGTACAAGGGCTCGGTGGCGGGATCGTCATCGTCGCTATATACGTTCTCGTCGGCCGGGCCTACGACGACAAGTTGCGGCCCCGGGCATTCGCGGCGCTGTCGGCCGCCTGGGTGGTGCCGTCCATCGTCGGGCCGCTGGTCGCCGGCGCGCTCGCGGATCACCTTTCCTGGCGACTGGTGTTCCTCGGCATCGCGCCGCTCGCGGTGGTCCCGGTCGTCATCGCGCTGCCGTCGGTGCGGCGTTACGACGGGCCACCGGTGACCGGCCCGCGCGAACAGCGCAGCCGCTCCTGGCCAGCGTTCGCGGCGGCCGCCGGTATGGGCATTTTGCAGGTTGCCGGCACCCGCGCGGACCCGGACGGTCTGTGGTTGGCGGCGGCCGCATTGATGCTGCTCGTGCCCAGCGTGCCGCGTCTGCTGCCGGCCGGCACGCTGACGTTTCGCCGAGGGCTGCCGACCGTCGTCGCCATGCGTGGGGTGCTCGCCGGTGCCTTCTTCGGCGCCGAGGCGTTCCTGCCGCTGATGCTGGTCCAGCAGCGCGGACTGTCGACCACGCTGGCCGGGCTGGCGCTGACCGGCGGCGCCCTCGGCTGGGCGGCCGGCGCTTGGTTTCAAGGCCGCCCCGGGCTGCGCATCTCGCGGGTGGCCCTGGTTCGGCGAGGCGCAGTCTTCGTCGCGGCCGGCATCGTCGGCGCCAGCACGGTGCTTATCCACGGCGTGCCGGTGGTCGTCGCCGGGATGGCATGGGTGATTGGCGCCAGCGGCATGGGACTCGCCTTCGCGACGGTCGGCGTGCTGCTGTTCGAGTTCTCGCTGCCGGAGGAGCAGGGCGCGAATTCGGCGTCGCTGCAACTGTCCGACGCGTTGTTCTCGATCACGTTAATCGGGCTGGGCGGGGTCATCTTCGCGCTTTCTCACGACCGCAGCGGTACTGCCGGCCCGGCGGTGTTCACAGTGATCTTCGCCGTTATGGCGGCGGTTGCGGGTTTCGGCGCCTGGGTGAGCGGGCGGCTGCGCCCGGTGCCAACCGGTCGTGGGAATGCCGAGCCGGCGGCAGTAGTTGACGTGAAAGACACCAAGTGAGGAGAACGTCAGCGCTGTGGCGACCTTGACCTTGACCACGGATAACCACGACCAGACCGTCGCCGGCGGCATCGTATTGATCGACTTCTGGGCTGCCTGGTGCGGCCCGTGCCACCGCTTCGCGCCGATCTTCGAGCAGGCGGCGCAGGACCATCCGGACATCACGTTCGCCAAAGTCGATACCGACGATCAGCGGGAGCTGGCCGCGTCGTACGGCGTCATGTCGATCCCAACCCTTGTCATCTACCGGGACGGGATTCCGGTGTTCAGCCAGCCCGGCGCCCTGCCGGCCGCCGTGCTGGAGGACCTGATCGCCCAGGTACGCGCGCTCGACATGGATGACGTCCGGGCGAGCTACGACGCGCACCTCGCGCAGCAGCGCACCTAGCGTCAGCCCACCGTCACGGTGACCGGTTCGGACGCGACGTCCGCGCCGTCCACCGTGCCCACCACGCGGAAGCCGTTCTGACCCTCCCGGCCAGTCTTGACGTACGTGCTGAACCTGCCGTCGTCGTCGGTGGTCACAGTCACCGGGTCGGACTCGTCCGGGAAGGCAGCCCAGTCACCGCCGTCCAGGCTGCGCTGGACCGTGAAGGTTACGCCACTCTGCGGAGGCTCCAGTGCGCCGGTCATGTCGATCTGCTCATTCGGTCCGACGGCGGTCGTTGCGGCCTTCAACGTGAGCGCCGGTCCGGTGTCCGACGGGCTGGCCGAGGGGCTGGCGGTGCTTTGCTGCTCTGCTGTTCCGGAGTTGTCTCCGGCGAACATTCCGGCTGTGGCGCCCCCACCGAACCCCAGAGCCAACGATGCGAGCAGCACGGTGGCGGCGGTTCCGGACGACGCGCGGCTGGACATCGGCGCCTATTCAACCGGCCGGTCGGCTGCGCCCGCGCAGCGGGTCGACGTGGGCAGCGGCCGCTACCAAGGGGAGTACCCGAGGTACGACGACGGTTGACAACGCGATCAGCGTCGACGTGCGCACGACGTCGGCATCGCTCACCAGATCATCGATCACCCGCTGCAGGTCGTCGTTGTCGCGTGCGACGATGCGGCACAGCAGGTCACCCGGTCCTGTGATGGTGTGCACCTCCAGCACTTCCGGGATGCGGGCAAGGTGATCCGCCACCGCGCTGCGCTCACCCTGGCGGATCTCCAGCGTGGAGAATGCGGTTATCCGATAGCCGAGGGCGGTCGGGTCGACGCTCGGCGCCAGTGAGCGGATGACGCCGCTCGAAATGAGCTTGTCCAGCCGGGCCTGTACGGTGCCGCGCGCGACACCGAGCCGTCGCGATGCTCCGAGCACGCCGACCTTGGGCTCGTCGGTCATGAGCTGCAGGATGCGGGTGTCGAGGTCGTCGACCATGGGCAGCACTCTAGACAACATGACCAGTACCATGGCCGGCGGGCTGCTCAGGACGTACAACATGCCCAGCAAATTCCTGGCGTGTTGCCTACTTCGCTGGTGCTGAGGCACAGTCCGGCTACTACCCCGGCCGGCATGGAGGCGAGCGAGCGGTGACCACTACGGATCTGGATTTCGAGCAACTGCGGCAGCTGGTGGGTCTGGTCGACTACGACGAGCGCGCCGATCCGTTCCCGGTAACCGGCATGGATGCTGTGGTCTTCGTGGTCGGCAACGCCACCCAGGCGGCTCACTATTACCAGTCCGCCTTCGGCATGACCCTGGTCGCGTATTCCGGCCCGGAGACTGGCAACCGCGACCATAAGTCGTTCGTGCTGGAAAGCGGCTCCGCCAGGTTCGTGCTCAACGGAGGCGTCGTGCCGGACAGCCCGCTACTGGATCAGCATCGACGGCACGGCGACGGCGTCGTCGACCTTGCTCTCGAGGTCCCGGACGTGGACAGGTGCATCGCGCACGCGCGCGCCCAAGGGGCCACCGTGCTGACAGAGCCACACGACCGATCGGACGAGAACGGCAGCGTCCGGCTGGCCGCGATCGCTACCTACGGCGAGACCCGGCACACGCTGGTCGACCGGTCCGGGTACTCAGGCCCGTACTTACCGGGCTACGTCGCCCGTCACTCCAGCTACGTCAAGCGCGAGGGCGCACCGAAGCGGCTGTTCCAGGCGATCGACCACTGCGTTGGCAACGTGGAACTCGGCCGGATGGACGATTGGGTCGCGTTCTACAACCGGGTGATGAACTTCGTCAACATGGCGGAGTTTATCGGCGACGACATCGCGACCGAATACTCCGCGCTCATGTCCAAGGTGGTCGCCAACGGTAACCACCGGGTGAAGTTCCCGCTCAACGAGCCGGCCGTGAGCAAGCACAAGTCGCAGATCGACGAGTACCTGGAGTACTACGGCTCGGCCGGCTGCCAGCACATCGCGCTCGCCACGAACGACATCCTGCGCTCCGTCGATGTCATGCGCGCCGAGGGCGTCGAGTTCCTCGACACGCCGGCGTCGTACTACGACGACCCGGACCTGCGCGCCCGCATCGGAGAGGTGCGGGTCCCCATCGAGGAGCTCAAGGCACGCGGCATCCTGGTGGACCGCGACGAGGACGGCTACCTTCTGCAGATTTTCACCAAACCCATCGGGGACCGGCCCACGGTGTTCTACGAGTTGATCGAGCGGCACGGCTCGCTCGGCTTCGGGAAGGGCAACTTCAGGGCGCTGTTCGAAGCCATCGAGCGCGAGCAGGCCCGCCGCGGCAACCTGTGACGTTCCGCCCCTGGAATGACCACGTACACCATGCCTGCCCGTACGTCACCAGGCTTGCAGCCCTGGTGACGTACGGGTTCGCCTCGTGATGTATTCGCCGATTACCGCAGCGCCGGGCGGATCGTCCCGGTGACCTCACCCAAACCCACCCGGCTGCCGCCGGGTCCGGGCGCGCTGGCGGAAATCGTCACCCGATCGCCGTCGTGCAGGAAAGTCCGGGTCGAACCGTCGGCGAGGCGCACCGGCTGCGTCCCGTTCCAGCTGAGCTCCAGAAAAGAGCCGTACTGTTCGCGGATCGGGCCGCTGACCGTGCCCGACGCGTACAGGTCACCGGTGCGTACGCACGCACCGTTCGCGGTCAGGTGGGCGAGTTGCTGGGCGGCGGTCCAGTACATGCCCGCGAACGGTGGCCGGGAGACGGTCGTCCCGTTCCACGACACTTCGAGCGTGATGTCCAGGCCCCACGGCTGTGTGTCACGCAGGTACTCGGCCGGCTTCGGGTCGCGTGGCGGCGGGTCGACGCGGGCGTGCTCCAGCGCGGCGAGCGGCACGACCCACACCGAGATGGACGTGGCGAACGACTTGCCCAGGAACGGGCCCAGCGGCACGTACTCGAAGGCCTGGATGTCGCGCGCAGACCAGTCGTTGACGAGTACGACGCCGAAGACGTGCTCGGCGAAGCGGCCCACTGGGATCGGCTGGCCGAGTGCCGACGGGACCGCGACGACGAACCCCACTTCGGCCTCGATGTCGAGCATCGTCGATGGGCCGTAGGAAACGGCGCCGCCATCGGCACGCATTCCGTTCGGGCGGATGACGTCGGTGCCCGACGGGACGACCGTTCCCGACCGGCCGTGGTAACCGATCGGGAGATGCCGCCAGGCTTTTGGCAGCTCCGGCCGATCCGGCCGGAAAATCTGGCCGAGGTTCTCGGCGTGCTGCCGGGAGGCGTAGAAGTCGACGTAATCGGCGACCTCGAACGGCAGGTGCAACACGGCGTCTGGCATCGGCACCAGATGCGGTTCCACCGCGGCGCGATGCTCCCTGTCCATGAGCAGCCGGGTCAACCATTCCCGGACGGCGAACCAGACTCGCGGGCCACGGGACATGAAAGCGTTAAGACTGCTGGTCCGAAAGATCGCCGGGTCGGCGCCACCCTGCTCGCCGGCGACGGCGGCCAGGTCGACGATGTGGTCGCCGATGGCCGCGCCGACCCGGCGCCCGTCGTGCGCGGTCGAGAAGACGCCGTACGGCAAGGTGTGCACACCGATCGGCGATCCGTCCGGAACCGGTATCCAGGTCACTTCTCGATCAGGCCGAACGCGAGCAGGTCCTCTACGGGCTCGATCACGATGCACGATCCGAACGAGGTCAACCACCGGCGGACGCTGCCGGCGCGCCGCTCGTCCAGGCCGCGCAACTGGTTGCTCACATTGTCTTTGTCGCGCTCTGCGAGCACGGCGGTGACGGAAGCGGCGTCAGCGCCGTCGACCCCAGCGGCGACCGCCAGGATCACGTTCAAGAATCCGTGCTGCTCTGTACCGTCGTCGGCGGTGTGCCGGACCGCCCGGTGCAAGCCGGCCGTGCACTTGAACGCGACGCCGAGGTCGAGGCAGCCGAGGACGAATTCGGCGACCTCCGCCTCGTGCGGGAAGGCATCCGGCGTCACACCACCGGTGCGCAGCTTCGCCAGGTACCCTGACTCGGCCAGAACCTCCAGTGCCGCGCGCCAGCCCGGTGCCCGAGCCGGCTCGACGTAACCCGGCTTGCTCTCGTCCGGGCCGCCGAGAGCCGCATCGAGCGCCGCGACGGCTCGCCGCGCCGCCGCCTCGGGGGCCTCGGCAGGAAGCGGCACCTCGACGCCGGCCAGGCGTAGTCGATCATCGGACGCCAGCGTGTCAACGGCCGGGCTGATGCCGCCGATCCCGGTGTCCGCGACGATCCGCACGTTGATCGGCCCGGGGGTCGCTGCGGCGGCCTCGGGCACGCGCGATGCCGGGCATAGGAACGGCCCCACCACCGGCGCGTACCACGAAGTCAGATGAGCGAGGTGGTCCGGCACCGCCTGCGCCATCGGTGCGTTGCCGGGCGGGAACAGCGCCGCGTCGTCGACCAGCGCCGTGACCAGGGCGCTTGTTGACACGCCGGGGACTGTAGCCGATGGTGGCCGTGAGGTGGTTCCCATGGCGTACTACCGCTGCGTGGGCAGCGTTCCGCCGAAACGGCACACCCAGTTCCGCCGGCCGGATGGCTCGCTGTACTACGAGGAGTTGATGGGCGAGGAAGGCTTCTCCTCCGATTCTTCGCTGCTCTATCACCTCGGCGTGCCGTCCGCGATCGTGGACTCGCGGGTATGGGAGCTGCCCGACCTGCGCACGGTCGCCAACCATCCGCTGAAGCCGCGCCACCTGAAGCTGCACGACCTCTTCCCGGGCAACGAGTGGAAGTCCAGCGACGTCGTGACCGGGCGGCGTCTGGTACTTGGCAACGGCGACGTACGGATCTCCTACGTTGTGGCTGGCGAGGTATCCCCGCTGTATCGCAACGCGATCGGTGACGAGTGCGTCTACGTGGAGTCCGGCGACGCGACGGTCGAGACGATGTTCGGCGTGCTCACCGCCCGGCAGGGCGACTACGTCGTCATGCCGCGCTCGACAGTGCACCGCTGGGTGCCCGCGGGCGACGAGCCGCTGCGCGCGTACTGCATCGAGGCGAACTCGCACATCACGCCGCCGCGGCGCTACCTCTCCAAGTTCGGCCAGTTCCTGGAGCACTCGCCGTACTGCGAACGCGACCTACACGCACCGAGCGAGCCGTTCCTTGTCGACGCGGCCGACGTGGAGGTCTATACCAGGCACCGCGGCGACGGACCGTCCGGGCTGGTGGGAAGTGTCGTTGTGTACCCGACGCACCCGTTCGACGTCGTCGGATGGGACGGCTGCCT
>JACVRX010000044.1 GCA_014534205.1 Jiangellaceae bacterium | reverse complement strand
GTGATGTACGGACCGGCCTGGTGATGGCTGCAGCGAGGAGAACGGTGAGTTGGTCCATCGCCGAGGTGGCGCGGATCACCAAGGTGACTCCGCGCACCCTCCGGCACTACGACGCGATCGGGCTGTTGCCGCCGGCGTGGACGGCCGACGGCGGGCGTCGCTACTACGAGCGGGACGACCTGTTGCGACTGCAGCAGATCCTGCTGTTGCGCGATCTGGGGATGCGGCTGGACACCATCGCCGAGGTACTGAACACGCCGAGCGACGAGAGCACAGTCGACGCACTGCGCCGGCACCGTGCCCGGCTCGTTGCCGAGCGCCGGCGGCTCAGCCGGCTCGTCGCCACGGTGGATGCGACGATCGACAGTTTGCAGAAAGGACGGAACATGGCACCGGAGAAGATGTTCGAAGGCTTCGAGCCCGAGAGGTTCGGCGCGTTCAACCCCGAGCAGCACGTGGACGAGGCGCGAGAACGCTGGGGCGAGGCCGTCGATGAGTCGATCAGCCGAGTGAAGGGCTGGTCTGCCGACGACTGGTCGGACTACAAGGACGAGGCGGCCGCCGTCACCGAGCGGATTGCGGCATTGTTCGACGCCAACGTGCCGGCCGACGACCCGCGCACGCTCGACGCGGTCGACGCGCACTACCGGCTCGTCTGCCGGTTCTGGACCCCGAACCGCGAGGCGTACACGGGGCTCGGCCAGATGTACGTCGATGACCCGCGGTTCGCGCCGAACTACGAGCAAGTCCGTGAAGGGCTCACCGCCTACTTGCGTGACGCCATGGCGGCCTACGCGAACGTCCGGCTCAGCTGAGGCCGAAGCACAGGAGGCACACAGGGCGCCCGTAGTGCGTGACCTATTGACGCGTCAGGCCTGACAAGTCACTGACCAGTGCAATCGTCGTGGGCGCCCCTGCCAGCCCGCACGGCATCAAGTGCCGGTAGACGGTCGCATCGGCGCAGGTCACCACGTGTTAGGCCGGACAACTCGGGGGATGACGGCCGGTATCCTGACAGTTCACGCCGCCGGGGACGTAGCTCAACAGGTAGAGCATCGCCTTTGCAAGGCGGGGGTTGAGGGTTCGAGTCCCTTCGTCTCCACCACCGGCTGGTAGAGCTGCCCAAGCGGCGACGGCGCCGGAATACCGACTGGTCGACAGGCCAGGAACTCAGCGTTCAGGACCTGCTGACGTTGGCGGAGTTGGTCGAGTACGCCATCCAGCGCGCCGGTGAGGAGCCGCCGCCCACCGGGACACCGCCGGTTCGCTACTCGATGACCTCGGCACCGGCCGCGCCGATGTACCGGCGCCGCTGTTCGTGGTACGTGGTGTGAAATTCGTTCAACTTTGCCCTTGCCTGGGCGCCTTGCTGCTGGTGTGCTGCCGAAACCAGCCGACCGTCGCGGCGATGGCATCCGGCAGCGGCGTGCCGCGCTGGCCGAACGCCCGCTCAAACTTGCTGCTGTCCACCACCCACGGTCGCTCCCGCTGATACCGCTGCTCGCGTACCGCGCGAAGCGTGGGGCTGAACAGCGCAGCGGGCGCCAGCATCCACCCTGGAAGCCGGCGCAAGCGGGGTGGATGACCAGCCGCCTGGAACACCATCTCGACGAACCGGCGTAGGGAGACCGTCGGGGCGTTCGGCACGTGCCACACCTGGCCCAGCGCCTCGTCCCGCTCGCCAAGCGTCACCAGTGCACGGGCGAAGTCATCGATGTACGTGACAGTGTGCGGAAGGTCCGCGTTGCCGAGCACCTGGGCCGGCTTCCCGGCTATCGCGCGGGCGAAGACGCCGTCACCCACAGTCGATAGGTGTGCGTGCGGGCCGAAGAAGTCCGAGCCCCGCCCGATCGCCACCCGCACGCGGCCAGCCCGGTGTGCTCGGAGCAGGTCTTCGGCAATTTCGGCCCGCACGCGGCCGTTGGGACCGCGCGCTCGGGATGGCAGGTCCTCAGTCAGCGGACCAGCTACCGGCCCGTAGCCGTAAAGGTTGTCGCCGAAGACGAGCGTCGCCCCGATCGCGGCTGCTCCCTCGACGATGCTCGCCATGAGCGGCCGATGGAGCTCGGGCCACTTCGCGTAGGGCGGGTTGGCGCAGTGATACACCACAGCCGCGCCGGCGCACGCCTTCTTCGCGTCGGCCACCTCGGCGACGTTCGCGGCGACGACTTCCACGCTGTCCGCAACATCCGCTCGCCCTGCCCGGTTCACCACCCGTACCTGCGCGGCTGTCGTGGTCAGCTGCCGGGCCACGGCGAGGCCAAGTGGACCCGTCCCCAAGACCACGTGGAGCTTGCGATCGTCCAATTCGCCTCCGTCGACCTCGACCAAAAACGCAGGCTTGTCATTCTGGGTCGTATCTAAAGCGACTCTTACGCGGGGCGTACCGGACAGTCTTGATAGCGGGGCCCTGTACACGCAACCGTCGTGATACGCCCGGCGCGCCAGAAGCAGTAGGCTCCCGCACACCCCGATACCGTTCACGTGGTAGACAGGCAGTCCGGTGCTGCTGAGGGAGCACGCTGATGAAGTCGCTTTCCGTCCGTCCCCGGTTTGCCCGTATGGCCGTGGCAGTCCTCTCCATGACGGTGGCTTTGCTCATGACCGTCATTGGCGCGGCGCACGCCGACAGGCCAACCATCATCGAGGAGGACAACACCGGCTTCGCGTGCGAATACTTCCCCGAGGGCGAGCCGCAGGTCAACGTGTCGATCAACTTCGACGCGGTGCCCGGGGAGGGCTATTCATTCACCGACGTGCTCAGCCCTGACGGTGAGTTACACCTGGCGACCGGCTTCACCGACGACGTGAAGGTCGGTGACGGAGTGGTATCCGCGCGCTACCCGCTGCTGTACCCGGACGGGTCGGTGGCCGGGGAGGTCGTCCTTGAGGGCACCTACGTAGCCTCAGCCGAACCCGTCACCCTGCATCAGCGCTTCCGGTACGAGCGCAACGCGCAGATCATCGGCACGCTGGTCTATACCCCGCTCGACGTCACCTGGACGACCTTCCAGGTGGGCGACTACGACGTATCCGGCATCACCTGCGAGGGGCAACGCAGCCAGACCACGAACCGCGTCCTCGAGCCGCATCGGTTCGTCGGCAGCTTCAGCGAGCTTCGATTGCTGGGCAACTGCACCACCGACCCACTGACCAGCTTCTCCGTCGTCGGATCCGAGGAGGGTGTCAGCCTGTTCCTGACGGTCGAGGGCTACGAGGGGTTCACCAACCTCGACCTCGACGACGGAAGCGACACCCAGACAGTGGAGTGGTACGCCGTGGGCGGCAACGACCTCGTCGAGGTCACCTCGATCACCGTGACCCTCACCGCGGACGGCCACAGACGGAGCATGGTCCAAGCCACCCCCGACGGCCTGATCCTGGAGCAGATTCAGCCGCTGACCTTGAGCTACGAGCTCGCATTACCCGGAGGAGCTGGGACGGTCACCGGGGGGTGTGCCGCGGAATCGGTAGTGACTCGCACTGCCGTCGAACCGGTGGCGTAGCACATTACTGATCTTGATGTGCTGCGTTCAGCGCGGGGCTGAAGGGCGTGTTCGGTGTCGGTGCCGCTGCGGAACGGGTTCGCACCGGGTGCAAAGGTTGCGCCGGGCGCCGGAAGTGGTTATTGATCGACAGGTCTCAGCGGTCCGTGTGCGACTACGGGGTCAGTAGCGCAACCAGCCGATCGGCGCCCTCGGAGTGCCACCGGTCCGGTGGCGCCATGAGTGCCCATGCCTCCGTGTGCTCCGGGCCGTACATGTGGCCGTGCCCCAGTGGCGCATTGGCGCCGAGCGCCATGTCGATTGCGATTTGCCCAAAGGTGACCACGGGCAGGTAGGGCATCCGGTCCGAGATGTCGGCTCCGCGGGGCTCGTCCAGCCATTCCGGTCGCCGCAGGAGCAGGTCAGCGCTCCACCAGGTGACGGGGTCGGAGGCGTGCTGCAGGAACGCGATCCGCGGCGGACCCCACGGGCCGGACGGATGGGCCAGCTCCGCGCCGCCGGTTGCAAACCGGACGGTACGGCCTCGCCGGTACACCGGCTGCCAGACCGGGGAGCCGGCGTCTCGTTCGACGGTGAGCCGGTGCCAGATCCGGTTCGCCCGCGGAGGCCCAACCCACAGCACTCCCTCGACCGGCGTCCGCACGTCGGTGACGTCGTCGAACAGCGACTCGGAGCCGAATGAGCCGAGGCTCTCCCCGTACAGGAAGACGCGGGGGCGGGAACCCGCCGGGAGTGTTCGGACCCGGGCGACGACCGCCTCGAAGAGGTGCCGGGCGCTGTCCTTGGCGCGGTCCTGGTTGCCGAGCATCCGCAGCCAGCTCGGGTCGTATGAATACTGCATCGCCACCGCGGCGGTGTCGCCGTTGTGCATGTACTCCAGCGGGTCGACCGCGAACCGGTTCACTGACCCGGTGCCGGTCGGTGTGATCACCACAAGGACCTCCCGGTCGAAGCCTCCGGTGCGCTCCAACTCGGCGACCGCCAGCGCCGCCCGTTCCCGGTCGGTGTCCGCCGCTCCGAGCCCGACGTACACCCGGATCGGTGATTGCGCAGGAGCGGCGTTGAACCTGGCCAGCTCGACGGCGTCCGGACCTCCGGCGACGAACCGCCTACCCATCCGGCCCAAGGTGTCCCACGGGATCAGGCTGCCCGGACCGCCCGACCTCAAAGCCGAGCTCGGCCGGGTGACACCGGGATCGGTGGCGGCATCGGCGGCCGCCAGCGAGTCCCGGACCCTCGAACTCACGGGCCCGGCGACGAGGCCGTCCAGGACAACCGCGGCGACCAGCACCGGCACCATCAGCCGCACCACGGTGCGCACAGGCGGCGTAAACGCCCGGGACAGGGCTCTGCTGTAGGTACGGTGGCCAGCCCGGACCGCCCGGCCCACCGCCACCGCTGCGTATCCCGTGACAGCGGCCAGCGGCAACGTCATGAGGAGATACGCCGTGGCACTGCCCTGCATCCCCATGAGAGCCCGCACGTCGAGCTGCCACCGGTAGTTCGCCACCAGTGCGGCCACCAAGACCGCGACTGCCAGGCCCCCTGCCGCCATGCCAGCCCAGGCCCGCACCACTGCTGAGCCGCCGACGCCGAAACGCCGGCCCAGCCCACCGACAGCGCAGCCGAACCCATAGCCGATCCCGACTGCGAGCCCGGACAAGACACCTTGGGCCACCCACGGCCTCGGGTACAGCGACGGCGTCAACGACCCGCCGAACCACAGCGCCGCCACCGTCAAACCTGCCACCGACGACGGCGGCCGCAGCCCTCGACGCACCACACCGCCCCGCTGCTCAGCCACGGACCCAGAACGCCCTAGTGCGTTCGGCGAGGTACCGGGTGTTACGACCCAGGTGGCCGGGCGTTTGGACCAACGGGCGACCAGCTCCGAGGACAAGCTCAGTCGCATGCAGGGCTCCGCTCGCTGAGGCGATCCATCGGGTCGAGGCTACGTCGCCACGCCGCCGGCAAGTCGGGACACCGGGAAGCAATAAGATGCCAGCCACGGCAATGACTCGGACGCCATAGCCGACTTGTGGCTATGCGCCATTGTGTGCGTACCATGTGAGCATCCACCGTGGGCGAGAGCAAGCCGCGAGGGGCTGTGGCCCGCGCTCGAGCTCGAGCTCCGCGCGCAACGTTTCTGGGCCCGGTGTCTATCGGCCCATGAGCCATAATCCGACGACGGGGGCGCAGGCCTCGAGCGCGGGTCACCGCCCTCGTGGAGCGCCGACGTTGATCGGCACGCCACAAGTCCCCGGTGACGACCTGATCGTCGGTCACAGCCGGTGCCGGATGGCACAGCAGCGCACTGTGTGCCTCGCCGAGCCCGTCACCACCTCCGGTGCGCAGCGGCGCCCAGGCTCCGTTGAAGAAACCGTGCTGGCAGGTTGCAGATGACGACGCTCGACTGCGCCCGGTACACGCGCGATGGTGTCACCATCGTCAGCGCGGCAGGCGACATCGACCTGGACTCCGCCCCGAGGCTTCGGGACGCGCTGTGTGAGGCAATCCGGGAGCCGCGACCGAACGTTCTGCTGGACCTGACTGCGGTCGGATTCGTGGACTCCACCGGGCTTGCTGTGCTGCTCGCCAGCTTTCGCCAGGCTCGCGCGCTCGGCGGCTCACTGCGAATGGTGGTGCCGCCGCGGCCCAGCATCGTTCGCAAGGTCATCGAGATCACCGGGCTCAACCGGCTGTTCACGGTGTACGCGTCTCTCGCGGAAGCACAAGAGCGCGCGGCGTCGCCGCTGCCGCAGCTGTCCGTGCCGACCGGCACCAACGTGCCCGCCGAAGCGCTCGCCCGGCAGCCCGACGGCACCGAAATCTGACCCGCCCTACCCAGCGAGCCCAGCGCACCCCAACCAGAACCGCTGGCTTTCAGCGCGCATGGAAGCGACGCCAGCGCTTGCCGGGAGGGAATGAGCTCAGGCAGCAGCGGCCGACTGCCGAACACGAACGCGATTGTGCACGGCCTCGGCGGCCAGCCGGACCTGCACCACGTCCGCGGATTGTGCGATCGTGGCCTCTCCGTGGGTCAAGATCAGGCTCGCCTCGTCGTCGATCACGGCCAGCCGCTCGGGATCCACCGTGACTTCGGCGCAGTTGCCGAGCAGGCGAAGCAACGCCAGCAGCACGGTCGGCTCACGGGCGCCGTACCGCCTGATCATGCCGCAAGCGAACGACAGCAGCTCGGGAAAGTTCCGGCCCGGGACGACGACGGCCCCCCGGCCGGTGGGGTCGCGCTCCACCAAGTCGCCCAGCGGCCGCTGCGCCAGCTCGGCGAAGATCACCGACAGGTGGTCGATCGACTGCGCCGCGGTGTACGGGTCGTTGATGGCCGGCGAGAGCGCCTTGCACGCCACATCGGTGAGTTGCCGGATGCCGAAACCAACGTCCTGCTCCAGCGTGCGTTCGAAGCCCACCCGCACGGCTCCCTCGACCGCCCGGCGAAACGTCTGCGGGTCTGGGGTGGGCTCGTCGGCCGACGCGCGCCAGATCCAGGCCAGGGCGGTGCCTGCGACGACGTGCTCCCCGATGTGCGGTCGGAGCCGGATGGTGACTCCGTGCCGCGCCGCCACCGGAAGGATCGCCTCGGGGTGCACCCGCTGCATGTATCCCGAGCGGGAGCTCGTCAGGGCGACCGCCCAGTCCGGCCGGCGCTGCCTGACCTCTTCGGCATGGTCGGCGCCGTGGCGCACCATACGGACGGTCTCGCTCTCCACGCGTTTGATGATCGCGTCGATCTGGATGGAATGCGCGAGGTGGTCGGCGAAATAGACGACCGCGGCGAGACTGACGAACAGCAGCACCATGGCACCGGTAATCGCAAGCCTGGGGTAGCGCTCGACGCGTTCACCGGCCGAGACACCCACGGTGTAGAGACCAGCGGCGCTGTAGGTGAACGTCGCGACGAAGACGCTGAGCACCACCTGGTTGGGCCGGTCACGCAGGAAGTTGCGCAGCAGGCGGGGCGAAAACTGCGTCGATGAGAGCTGCAGCGCGACGACGGTGAGGCCCAGGGTGAGCGCGATGACGGTGACCACGGTTCCAGTGATCGTGATCAGCAGCCCCCTGGCGTCGTCGGCCGTTCCCTGGAAGACGAACGGTGCGAGCGGGGAATCCGGCCCGATGTCGACCTGCGAGAGCATCGATCCAGCGAGCAGCGCAGTCATCCCGGCGAGACCTGGTAGTACCCACAACGCACCGCGGGCGTACTCGTGCAGCGCCTCGCGATCCATCATGGCGACCTCCGCGTTCACCCTACGCCGTTGACTTTGGGCCGCTGGCGGACAGTTTGATCTTCATTTGGCTGACCGACGCCGGCCCAGCGGCACCCCGGCCCAGGCCTCTGAGATGGCGGCTGCCACCCGCGCGGTCACCTGGTCCACACCGTCACGCCGTCGCCGGTGACGTTGCCGCTCAGGATGTCGAGGACGCTCGCAGTTCTCGCCACTTCGCCGTCAGATGCGGTAGCTCGCTTCGGACGTAGGCGAAGAACCGCCGCATCTCATCCAGACGCGCACCTGCCTCCGTACCAGCTCCGCCGACGGCTTCGATGCCGAACAGCAGATCCTGCTCCCATCGGGCGAGCATCGCGTCGCGGTGCATGGTGGCCTCGTACCACAAGTCGTCAAAGATCCGGTAGTGGTCCCGCCGGCGACCCGGGTCTCGCTCGCGCGCGATCAGCCGAACCTGGGTGAGGTAGCGCACCGCTCCCGAGATCGCGGCGGGACTGACCCGCAGCCGGTCCGCCAGCTCACCCGCGGTGAGCCGGGCATCCTTGGCGACGAGCAGGGCTGCGAAGACCCTCGCCGGCATGCGAGGAAGTCCCGTCTCCACCATGGTGAGCGCGAACCGCTCGATGAACCGGGCGACTGCGGCATCGTCACTGACCACGCTGGAGGTCACTACCGTGCTACCACCACATTCATACACCACATTCATATGATTTCTTAAGATCACAAGCTTCTGAAGAAAGCGTAGCATTGCTCTCGTGACACCAGCGATCTCGACCTCTGGCCTGGTCAAGACCTTCGGCAGCACCCTTGCGCTGGACGGATTGGATCTCACTGTCGACGCGGGTGAAGTGCATGGATTCCTCGGTCCGAACGGCGCCGGCAAGTCCACGACGATCCGTGTCTTGCTCGGCCTCCTGCGCTCGGACGCCGGTACCGCGACCGTGCTGGGCGGCGACCCGTGGCAGGACGCCGTAGCGCTGCACCGCCGATTGGCGTACGTGCCCGGCGAAGTAAATCTATGGCCGAACCTCACCGGCGGCGAGGCGATCGATCTACTCGGTGCGCTGCGCGGTGGGCTCGATCCGAAGCGTCGGACACAGCTACTGGAGCGGTTCGACCTCGACCCGACGAAAAAGTGCCGTGCCTATTCCAAGGGAAACCGGCAGAAGGTGGCCGTCGTCGCGGCGTTCGCGTCGGACGTCGAGCTCTACCTCCTCGACGAGCCGACGTCCGGTCTGGACCCGCTGATGGACGCCGTCTTCCGGGAATGCGTTCGCGAAGCGAAGGATGTCGGCAAGACAATCCTGCTGTCGAGCCATGTCCTGGCCGAGGTGGAGGCACTGGCGGACCGGGTGACGATCATCCGTCGCGGTGTGAGCGTGGAGTCGGGAACGCTCGGCGAGCTTCGCCACCTGACCCGTACCTCGATCTCAGTGGAAACCGGTCGCCCGATCACCGGTCTGGCTGAGCTGCCCGGTGTCCATGACCTGATCATGGACAGCGACCAGGCGCGGTTCGACGTCGACACCGTGTACGTCGGCGGGGTGCTGAGACATGTCGCCCAGTTCGATGTGCGCACGTTGACCAGCACCCCACCCACGCTGGAAGAGTTGTTCTTGCGGCACTACGGGGACGAGCTGGCCCGCGAACCATCGGAGCCGGCAGGTACATGATGACGCCGTTCACGGGCACCGGCCGGCTGGTTCGACTGGCCCTCCGACGTGACCGGATCCAGCTGCCTTCATGGCTGGTCGGCCTCTCGCTGATCCTCTGGGTGACTGTGTCCAGCATCGTCGGGTTTTATCCCGGCGAGGCGGAGCGGGTACGTCTGGCGATGACGTCTGCGCACAGCCCTGTCACCCTGATGACCAACGGGCTGGTCTCCGGCGCCAGCCTAGGCGCCACGGTGATGACCCAGGCGTTCGTGTCACTCGCGGTGGGCGCCGCCCTGATGAGCATTCTGGCCGTCGTGCGGCACACCCGGCAGAACGAGGAGACCGGCCGGGCGGAGATGATCGGAGCGGGCATCGTCGGTCGGGACGCCAGCCTGACGGCGGCGCTGATCACGGTTGCGCTCGCCAACCTGGTATTGGTTGCCGCCAGCGTGCTCGTTCTGGTGGCGAGCGGGTTGCCGCTCGGTGGCTCAGTGCTGTGCGGGCTGGGAATTGGTGCTGTCGGACTCGCTTTCGCTGCGATTGCTGCGGTCACCGCGCAGATCGCCGAGACCTCACGTGGGGCCAACGCGCTCGCTGTGGCCGCGTTGGGCATCGCGTTCGTGCTGCGTGCGGTCGGGGACGCGTCCGGGAAGGTGATCGACGGCGGGCTCAGTGTTGTCAGCGCTTGGCCGACTTGGCTGTCGCCGATCGGCTGGGGCCAGCAGTCCCGCGCTTTCGACCGGGACCAGTGGTGGGTTCTCGGCATCTTGGCGCTCTTCGTCGTGGTGCTGGTGTCGGGCGCGTTCGTCCTGGCGTCGCGCCGCGATCTGGGCGCCGGGATGCGAGCCGTGCGGCCGGGCCGCCCAGCTGCAGCACCGGCGCTACTCAGTCCCAGTGGACTGGCTTGGCGGTTGCACCGTGGTGTGCTGATCGGATGGGCTGCCGGCGTGGCCGTCCTGGGTGCTTCCTACGGCGGCGTCGCCGACGAGATCAGCGAGATGCTCAGCGACAGTCCGGAGATCGCTCAGTACTTCGAGCAACTGGGGGGTGCAAGCCTTACCGACACGTTCTTCGCCGTGACGATGAGCGTCGCTGGCATCGCCGCCGCGGCGTATGCGGTCCAGGCGACGTTGCGCATGCGTTCGGAGGAGGCGGCCGGCCGGGTGGAGCCTCTGCTCGGCACGGCGGTCAGCCGGCCACGGTGGATGGCGGCGAACATCGGCGTCGTCGCTCTGGGCACGCTGGTGTTGATGGTGGTTGCCGGCGTGACTGCGGGAGTGGTCTATGGACTGGTCGTTGGCGATGTTGGCTCGAACGTGACCACGTTGATCGGCGCCGCCCTGGTCCAGGTGCCGGCGGCGCTGGTGCTTGCCGGAGTGGCGGTCGCTGCGTTTGGACTGCTACCGCGCTGGGCTGCTGCTATCTCGTGGGCTAGTTTCGCCGCCTGCTTGGTCGTGTTGCAGCTCGGTGTGATCCTCGACCTGCCGCAGGCCGTGCTGGACCTGTCGCCTTTCACCCATGTCCCGGCGGCACCTGCCGAGGACGCGACCGCGTTGCCGCTGTTCGCGTTGCTGACCGCCGCCGTCGCTCTGACTGCGGTCGGCATCACCGCATTCCGCCGCCGCGACCTTGCTCTCCCGTAGCCGCTAACACCCGGCCTCTTCGGGGGCCGTCCGCGCCGCAGGGGCCGGGTGTTGCGTAAATTACGGCGAAGTGGCTGCCTTTGAAGATCAAAGTGCCGCCAATTCGACCTGGGTCAACGTCTGGCCACGCCGTCGCAATGTGACGATATGAGCGTGGACAGCGACCAAGACCTGGGCCTGTTCGGGCCGGAGAGCGTGACCTGGCGGGTACACGCCGAGGCGGTGCTGTGGCTGGCCGGGCTACGTGCCCTGTACTTGCAGGCGCTGCACCCGCGCGCCGTGGCGGGTGTCGTGCAGAACTCTGACTTCCGGCGTGACTCCTGGGGCCGGCTGATGCGCACGGCGGACTACATCGGCACCGTGATGTTCGGCACGACGGAGGATGCGTTACGGGCCGGTGTGCGGATCCGGCGGATCCACGACGGGCTGCGCGGCCGGGACTTGGTCACGGGTGAGCCATTCCGCGTTGACGATCCCGAACTGCTGCGCTGGGTCCATGTCACCGAAGTCGAGTCCTTCGTGACCACGGCACGGCGGGCGGGCGCGCCCGTCTCCGCGGCCGACGTCGACGCCTATTACGCCGAGCAGTTACGGGCTGCCGAGCTGGTAAGCCTCGACCCCCGGATCGTTCCGGCCTCGGCAGTCGCCGTGGAGTCCTATTACCGCGCAATGCGCCCGCAGCTCGCAGCCACCGACCCGGCGCGGGACGTCGCTCGGTTCCTGCTGCTGCCGCCGATGCCGCGCAAGCTGGGCTGGGCCGGGGGCCGGCCAGCCTGGGTGATGATCGCCGGGCTGGGGTTTGCGTTGCTGCCGCGCTGGGCGCGGCGCCTGTACGGTATGCCGGGCTTGCCGACGACCGACGCGGCCGCGACTCTAGCCGTACGGGCGTTGCGAAGTGCGCTGACGGCGGTACCGGGCAAACTCGAAGGACCCATTTACCAGGACGCGATGCGCCGCGCCGAGCAGGCTGGGTACGTGCAACGCCGCCGCGCCGCGTAGCACTGTTGATCGGTGGCGCTTGGCGCGGGTTTCCACGACGATCAGTCCCGACGTATGACATCGGGAGGTCAGTTATGGGCTCCGTCGCCCGCATCACCCAGATCAGCGCCCGCTCCGACCAAGGCTTCGAAGACGCCGTGCGGGTTGGCATCGACCGCGCGAACGCCTCGTTGCGCAACGTCACTGGCGCCTGGGTCAAGGACCAGAAGGTGGAGATCGAGAACGGTCAGGTCACGGCGTACCAGGTGATCCTCGAGGTGACGTTCGTTCTGGACTGACGTTCCAGCCGCACCCCTTGATCATCAACGCTCTGCTGCCTGTTTGGGCGGCGAATTGTTCATGACCATGGGACAGGCATGAGCTCGAACCGACCGCCTTGCAGCGGCCGAAGGACGTCGAGGTGCCGGGGGTCCAGCGCGGCGACTGTCCGGGTGCCGTAGCGTCTGGCGAGGCCCACGATGGATGCGGCCGCGAGGCCGATGGCCTGGTCGCATAGCGCCGAATGACCGAAGCCGCGCGCCGCACGTCTAGGTGGAGCGTCGCCGGCTTCCAGGCGCCGCGGGTGAGTCCTCGGGATTCGGCGAGTTCGATCTTGGCGCCGAGACGGGATGCCACCAGGCAGTCCAGCTCCGCCAGCAAGTAAGGCGACACGACGAGCGGGTCGGAGCTGGAGATCAGTATTTGAACACACGCGTCGTGAGCGGGCTGGTCGGGTCGAAGTACGCCAGTAAGCCCCCTGGTGTCGACGATGGTGTCGACGATCAACGCTCGCAAAACCCGGCCGGCGGCTCGTTGGCTCGCTCAGCCATCGGGTCTCCGTTGGTAAACACACCAGCGTGGGGACGTGGTGGCTCCGGTGCGACGGCGTTGCGGATCACAGTCGGTTCGGAGTCCCTGCGCTGCCGGGCCAGCCCGTTTAACGGCGGCCTTCAGGTTGTCTGTCAGGTAGACCGCGGCTTCTCCACCGGGCTGTGGTGCTACCGGTGGCACCCGGGCCGGGGTAGGCAGCATGGTGACGATGTCGCGTACCTCGAGAGCGGATGAGCCGAACGCTAGTCGCGGATTCTCCGGTCGACCTCTAATGCGTCGATTGCCGCCTGTAACAGCTCGCCGATGTCACCGACTCGATGCCGACCGGCACTGACCACGGACCGGCCGCCGACCACGACGGTGTCCACGTCGGCAGCCGTTGCGGTGAAGACGATCTGAGCCGGCTCGGCACCTGCCGTGCGTGGGGTGTCCACGCGGATCGCGACCAGGTCGCACGGTGACCCGACGGCGATCCGACCCGCCTGCGGCCAGCCGAGGCTGGCGTGGCCTGTGACTGTCAGTGCTGTGACGAGTTCCGTCGGGATGAACCGGCCCCGTTCGCCAGTCGCGAGCCGTTCGTGCATCTCCATCGCCCGCGCTTCCTCCAGCAGGTCGACGACCGCGTGCTGATCGGATCCCAGCGTGAGTGGGCACCCCGCTCCGTAGAGCGCACCGGCCGGTCCGATGCCGTCGGCCAGGTCGCGCTCGGTCGTGGGGCACAGGCACACCGTCGTCGTCGTGGAGCCAAGCAAACCGACGTCACCTGGAGTGAGGTGGGTGGCGTGCACCGCTGTGCTGGTGGGGCCGAGTGCACCGTGCTCGTGGAGCAGTTGCGTTGGTGTCCGGCCGTACGCCGCCTGGCACTGCGAGTTCTCGGCCGGCTGCTCGGAGACGTGGACGTGCAGCGGCCGGCCAGCCGCCGCCTCGACGACAGTCGCCATCTGGTCGGCGGGCACGGCGCGCACGGAATGGATCGCCGCGCCGATCCGCGTCGTGGCATCGGGCCGAAGCGCGGCGGCGCGATCGGCCCAGCTGGCTGCGTCGCCGTCACCGAACCGAACCTGGCTCGCACCGAGCGGCTTGCCGATGCCCCCGGCGATATAGCAGGCGTCCAGCAGGGTCAGCCGGATCCCGGCGGCGTGTGCCGCCTGGCGAAGCGCCTCAGCCATGGCGTTGGGGTCGTCGTACGGCGTGCCGTCCGGCTGGTGATGGAGGTAATGGAACTCCCCTACGCAGCTCACACCGGCCAGGGCCATCTCGGCGTATGCGGCGGTCGCAAGGTCGCGGTAGGTGTCCGGGTCCAGCCGCGTTGCGACGCGGTACATGAGCTCGCGCCAGGTCCAGAAGGTGCCGCCGGCCGCGTGGGTGCGCCCCCGCAAAGCGCGGTGGAACGCATGCGAGTGGCCGTTGGCGAACCCTGGAAGCACTACACCACGCAGGATGTCGTCTCCCGGCTGCGCTGTCGTCGCCGTCGTGACGGCGGTGACCGTTCCGGCCTGGTCTGCCGTCACCCGGACGTTCTGCGACAGCCCCCCAGGGAGCCACGCCTGCTCGCAAAAATAGTCCGTCACGACACGCCCCTCTCGCGTTGAACATGGCGAATAGCGGTGGTCGTGGTGCCTGAGTGCACCGTTGCGCCATGATCAACTACGGTAGACGCTCAACGTCTCGATGACGCGGGCCAGGGCGGTGACGCCGGCCAGGCAGTCCTCACGGTCCGCGTGCTCTGCAGGTGAGTGGGAGACGCCGGTCCGGTTGCGGACGAACAGCATGGCCGACGGCACGCCAGCTGCTTGCAGGACGCCGGCGTCGTGCCCCGCCCCAGTGGGCAGGAC
>JACVRX010000076.1 GCA_014534205.1 Jiangellaceae bacterium | reverse complement strand
GCTGATGTCCTGGCGTCTCTACCGTGCTCTAAGGTGTAGCGCCGAGCCCAGCCGACGCGGACAAGAGAAGGAATCCGGCCAATGAGCACCCCACCGTCGGACCGGCCGGGCGAACCGGTCGAAGGCACGCCACCAGAGCCCATGACTCCGCCGGGTCAGCCGTCCGACCCGTACGGCCAGCAGACGCCGGCCCAGCCGGCGTACGGCCAGCCTGCTGATCGGCCCGACGAGCAGCGTGGCGACCAGCGTGGCGAGCAGCGTGGCGAGCAACCGGAGCCCGGCTACCCGCCTGGGTCGCCGCCGGCTCCTTCCTGGCCGGCTGGGACACCGCGAGCAAGACCCACGCCGCCGCCGTCGATTCTCACGGCCGTCCGGCTGATGTACGCCGGAGCCGCACTGGGAGCCGTCATCTTCGTGCTCACCCTGGTCACTCAGGGCTCGATCCGCGAGGAGCTCGAGAGGTCCAGTCCGGAACTGACCCCGGACCAGATCGACACGGCCGTGTCGATAAGCATCGGGATCGCGGTGCTCTTCGGTCTGGTCGGCGTCCTGCTGTGGGTGTGGATGGCCGAGTCGAATCGCCGGGGCAAGAGCTGGGCGCGCATCGTCGCGACCGTCCTCGGTGGCCTGAACATCGTCACGACACTGTTCTCGCTCTTCACCGCCCAGAACATGTCACTGACCACGGTGTTCAGCGTGCTGTCGGCCGCGCTGGCCGCCATCATCATCTACTTCTTGTACCGCCCTGACTCGACCGCCTACTACCAAGCGGTCTCCGGCTGACGAACTGTCGCAGCCTTACCCGTGATCATGTACGCCTTCGCCGCCGTTCGGCAGCCAGACGCACATGATCATGGAGTGCGGCGCGACCCTACAGCTCCGTGGCGGGCCCGGCTCGGCGGTCACGGACTGGCTGGGATCCGAATACGCGGCCACCTGGCGGCGCGCGGCCGCTGCGCGGGCCGCACGAACGGGCGTCGTCGCGGCCGGGCCAGGCTCGCGGCCAGCCGAGCCGACGCGGCCTCGGCGCGCCGCCGAGCTGCCCGCTCCTGGAAGAGCTCGGTCGCGAGGTAATCGTGCACGATGGTCATGGCGCGTGCTCCTCACAAGGTAGTTCTTTCGTCGTCCACGAGACTCGTCCTGAGGTCGGTGCTCCGGCATCCGACAACCACGCACCATCGACCAGGCCTGCGTCATAGGTGGTAAGGCCGCGGCCTTACGTACCAGACCCACCGACCGGTTGACTCCGGGTTCCACCGGCCGACGCTGGTCGCGGGCGGAATAGATCGGGCACGCTGGCCAGGTGACGACAACCGAGCTGGCCATCGAAGTGCAAGACCTGCACAAGAGGTACGGCGACACACACGCTGTGGACGGCGTGGATCTCGCGGTGGCACGGGGTGAGGTCTTCGCACTGCTCGGGCCCAACGGCGCCGGAAAGACGACCACCGTCGAGATCCTGGAGGGCTTCCGGCACCGCGACGCGGGCGAGATCAGCGTGCTGGGCACCGATCCGGGGAAGCCGACCGGGCAGTGGCGCTCCCGGATCGGCATTGTGCTGCAGACGACCGGCGGACACGACGAGCTGACCGTCGAGGAGCTGGTCCGTCACTTCGCCGGCTACTACCCCGACGTGCGCGACCCGGACGAGGTCATCCGCGCGGTCGGGCTGGACGAGAAGCGCCGTACCCGGTCGCGGCATCTGTCCGGCGGGCAGCGCCGCCGGCTGGACGTGGCGCTGGGCATCCTGGGCCGTCCCGAGCTGCTGTTCCTGGACGAACCGACCACCGGTTTCGACCCCGAGGCCCGCCACGAGTTCTGGGAGCTGATCGACGGGCTCGCCCACGGCGGTACGACCATCATCCTCACCACCCACTACCTGGACGAGGCCGAGCACCTGGCCGACCGGGTAGGAGTCATCGCGGCCGGGCGGATCCTCGCGGTCGACACACCGGAACGGCTCGGCGGGCGGGCGGAGTCCGAGGCGACGGTCAGCTGGCAGGAGGACGGCGAGCGGCGCCATGTGGTCACCGGGGAGCCGACGGCAGCAGTACAGCAGCTCGCGGCACGCTTCCGCGGCGAGATCCCCGGGCTCGCGATCACCCGACCGAGCCTGGAAGAAATCTACCTGCGGCTCATCGGCGAGTACGAGGCCGCCGATCGAACGGAGCAACCGTGACGACCGACGCCCGCCTGACGGGAACACCGAAAGGTGCGATTCGTGCGCCCGCAAGGCCGTCCGCGCTTCGCCTCGGTGTCTCTCGAGCCAAGCTGGAGCTCAAGGCGTTCTTCCGCGAACGGGACGCGCTGATCTTCGCGTTCTTCTTCCCGATCATCATGCTGGCGATCTTCTCGGTGGTCTTCGGCCGAGAGGGCATCGGTCCTGACGCCGAGATCGACTTCACCCAGTACTTCCTGCCCGGGATGATCGCCGCCGGCATCATGCTGGTGAGCTTCCAGACGCTGGCGATCACCATTGCCATCGAGCGCGACGACGGCACCCTGAAGCGGTTGCTGGGCACGCCGATGCCGCCGGTCGCCTACTTCCTCGGCAAGATCGGGCTGGTCCTGGTGACGAGCATCGCGCAGACCGCGCTGCTGTTGGCGTATGCGGCGCTGATGTACGGCGTCGACCTGCCGACCGAGCCCGCTCGGTGGCTCACCTTCGGCTGGGTGTTCCTGCTCGGGGCCGCTGCCGGCACGGTGCTGGGCATCGCCTTCTCCTCGGTGCCGAAGTCGGCCCGGAGCGCGCCCGCGGTCGTCACCACTCCGATGCTGATCCTGCAGTTCATCTCCGGTGTGTTCTTCGTCTTCAACGACCTGCCGACCTGGCTGCAACAGATTGCCTCGATCTTCCCGCTGAAGTGGTTGGCCCAGGGCATGCGGTCGGTGTTCCTCCCGCGTGAGTTCGAGCAACTCGAGGTCAGCGGCTCCTGGCAGCACGGCCTCACGGCGGTCATCCTGGCGGTGTGGCTGATCCTGGGATTGATCATGTGCATCCGGACGTTTCGGTGGCAGCGCCGCGACGCGGGATGACCGGTGACACCGTGCAGCCCAGGCCGGGCTCGGTAGCCGAACTGGACCACTTCTGGGAACGGTCCAAGCTCGGGTGGCATGCGGTCTACCTCGGGCTGCTCGCCATCACGGCGGTCTCGACTGTCGGCAACGAAGACCTCTCGACCGGCCGCAGGGTGCTCCTCGTCGTGCTGCTCGGAGTCATGGCCAGCAGCTACCTGCTCGTGGGAAAGCGGCTGCTCGGCAATGAGGGCGGCGCCACCGAGATCGCGTATCTGACGGTCACGTGGGGCTGCTTCTACGGCGTGCTTGTGACCGGAGGCAGCGGATTCGACGTGCCTTACGTGCTGCTGTTCGCGCTCTTTCCGCAGATCTGGGCGTCCATTCGTACCAGGTGGGCTGTAGGCGCGACGGTGGTCGCAATCAGCGGCCTGACGGTTGTCGAGATCGGTCGGCGCGGCTGGACAACGAAGTCCATTCCCTCGGTGCTCGAACCATGGCCCCACAACTTGCGCTGGCCCTGTTGCTCGGGCTCTTCATCACGGGCGTGATAACGCAGGCCGAACGCCGGGCGACGCTCATCGACGAGCTGGAACGGACCCGGACCGATCTCGCCACGGCGGAGCACGCCCGCGGCGTCCTGACCGAGCGCCAGCGGCTCGCCCGGAAATCCACGACACTCTTGCGCAGAGCTTTACCAGCATCCTCGCCCTGAGCCAGGCGGCGGACGCCGATCTGCCTGCGCGTCCGGCGACCGCAGCGAACGGCTGGCACTGATCGAACGCACCGCGCGGGAGGGACTGACCGAATCCCGTGCGCTCGTGGACTCGACGAGCCCGGCCGGCCTTGTGCCCACTCCCGGCCGCCAGCGCGAGGCTTCGGCGCGTTACAGATAGCGGGAATGTCTCACTTCGCGGCCGGACCGGTTCCGGTCGGCGGGCGCGCGTCGCCTTCGCTGGGGTAGACATGGAAGCCGCGACCGGTCTTCCGGCCGAGGTGACCGGCCGCCACCATCCGGGTGAGGACCTCCGGGGGGAAGAACTTGGGGTCCCCGGTCTCGGCGTACACGTTCGACGTCGCATCGCGGAGCACGTCGACGCCGGTCAGGTCGACCGTCGCGAGCGGTCCCATCGGGTGGTTGAAGCCCAGCCGGCAGGCGGTGTCGATGTCCTCGGCCGAGGCGACGCCGGACTCGTACAGCCGGACCGCCTCGACCACGAACGCGCTGATCAACCGGGTTGTCACGAACCCGGCGACGTCACGGTTGACCACCACGCAGATCTTGCCGAGCGACTCCGCGAAGGACCGGGCTACGGCCAATGTCTCGTCCGACGTCCGCAGCCCGCGGATCAGTTCGCACAGTGCCATCACCGGCACCGGCGAGAAGAAGTGCGTTCCCACCACGGATTCCGGGCGCTGCGTGACCGATGCGATCGTGGTGATCGGGATGGCGCTGGTGTTGGTGCCGAGCACCGCGTCCGGGCGGCAGATCCGGTCCAGCTCGCGAAAGACCTGGTGCTTGACGTCAACCCGCTCGAACACTGCCTCCACGACGACGTCGGCATCCGCGGCCGCGTCGAGCTCGAGCGTCGTCGTGATCCGCTGCAGCGCCGCCTCCCGCTCCGGCCCGGAGAGCCGGCCTTTCTCGACCAGACGGTCGGTGCTCCGCTCGACGGAGCGCTTCCCCTGTCGCAGCGCGTTGTCGGAGACGTCACGCAACACGACCTGCCAGCCTGCCTGCGCAGCGACCTGGGCGATCCCCGCACCCATCAGGCCCGCACCGACCACGGCGAGTTGTCTGGGCATCCCGGTTTCCTTTCGCAGCGCTGATCGTTGCGGGCAATTTGTGCGGTCGACGCAGTGCGCGACCGTTGCCGGCCGGGCACACTAGAAGCGTGCCAGGCACCGGGAGCGCGACGTACGTCCTGGGACCGCTGCTGGTCGCGGTCATGCTCGGCGTGCTACTGCTCGTGGTCCGATGGGGGTTCGCCCGCGGATCCTCGTTGGTCGACCCGCCGCGGCCGGACTACGGCCTGCTCCAACCGGTGGCCGCTGCTCGGACCGCTACCGAGCTCGACGGCATCCGGCAGGCGCTCGCCGCGGCGGGGATCCGCAGCACCGTCGCCGCTGGCCGGCAAGTCCACCGGCTGCTGGTCTTCCCGGACGACCTGACGCGGGCGAGAGACGTCGTCCGCCGGGTCACCGGCAGTACCTGACCGCCGGCGCTGCCACCACGTGGTGGTCAGCAGGGTCGCTCCGACGTAGACCCAGCCGAGCAGCACGTCGACGAAGTAGTGCTCGCCCCCGTACACCAAGGTGAGCGCCATGGCCAGCGGGTACACCGCAATCAGCGCGCGGGCGACCCGGTTCCGGACCAGCGTCCACAGCGTCACGCTGACCAGCAGCGCGAACGCGGCGTGCAACGACGGCAGCGCCGCTACCGCGTTGGAGTCCGCCTGTGCCTGATCCAGCCACGCACCGGCGCTGCGCAGACCGAGAAGTGGCCAGCCGGCGGTCGCCACTCGGTCCATCTGCTCCGGTACGTAGCCGTAGCCCGACGCGTACCACGGCGGCGCGGCCGGCAGCAGGATGTACGTGGCGAGCCCGGCGTACGACAGCACGATTACGTTGCGCACGTAGCCCACCCAGCTCGGGCGGGACCGTACGTAGAGGACCGCCGCGAGTGCCCACGGCAACACGAAGTGCGTCACGTAGACCAGCGACGCCGCAGCGTCCCACCAGCGCAGCTGCGCCGGATCGAAGAAGTGTTCCTGCAACCATGCGGTGGGCAGTGTTCCGATGAAGACGAACCGCTCGGCGTCCACGAGCTCGAGGATCCGGACTGGAATGCCCAGCGAGTCGGCGATCCCGCGGGTGTGGTCGTAGAGCACCAGCGCGGCGAGCAGCGGGAGCCAGTCCAGCACCGCGCGCACGTGTTCCCGCAACGGCCGGCCCAGGCGCGCCGCCAGGATGCCCAGCAGGATCCAGCCGGTCTGCCCGATTCGGTCGAGCGGGATACCGACCCTGACGACGTAGACGAGCAGGACGACGAAATATGCGGTGAGTCCCAGCCGCGACAACGGCCAGGTCCACGGCTGGAGCGCGCGGGCCAGCCGGCCGGTCGACCGCTGCGGCTGCGCCGAGACCTCGTCGCGCGTCTGCAGCGTCATCAGGCGTCGAAATGGTCGGGATCGGACTCCCGGACGACGTGGGCACCGAGCGAGTTGAGCTGGCCGGCGAAGTTCGGATATCCCCGGTCGATGTGGTGCGCGCCGGAGACCAGCGTTTCGCCCTCGGCCGTGAGGCCGGCGAGCACCAAGGCGGCGCCGGCGCGGATGTCGGGGGCTGCGACCGGTGCAGCCGAGAGCCTCGGCCGACCGTTGGCGACCGCATGGTGCCCGTCGGTCCGCACGTCGGCGCCGAGGCGGGCCAGCTCGTTGACGAACATGAATCGCGCCTCGTAGACGTTCTCCGTCACCATCGCCGTCCCTTCGGCGACCGCGTTGAGGGCGACGATCATCGGCTGCAGGTCGGTAGGAAACCCGGGGTACGGCAGGGTGACCACGTCGACCGCCCGCGGCCGGTCCCACATCGCAACCCGGAGTCCCTCGTCCGCGGTGTCGATCGTGGCGCCGGCGTAGGCAAGCTTGTCCAGGACGATCTCCAGATGGTCGGCACGGCCATTCAGCACCGTCACGTCCCCGCGGGTCATGACCGCCCCGATCGCCCAGGTGCCCGTGACGATGCGGTCCGGGACGGTTGTGTGCAGGGTGGAGCTCAGGCCGTCGACGCCCTCGATGCGCAGCGTGGACGTCCCGATGCCGTCGATCTTGGCGCCCATCCGCACCAGCATGCGGCAGATGTCGACGACCTCCGGTTCTCGGGCGGCGTTGTCGATGACCGTCGTGCCATCGGCGAGCGTCGCCGCGGTGAGCAGGTTCTCGGTGGCACCGACGCTCGGGAAATCGAGCCAGACGTTCCCCCCGCGCAGCCCGCGGCCCGCCCTGGCCATCACGAACCCGTGCTCGACGGTGACGGTGGCACCGAGTTTTTCCAGGCCGGCGAGGTGCAGGCCGAGCCCGCGCGAACCGATCGCGTCGCCTCCAGGGAGCGCGACGTCAGCGGCACCGCAGCGCGCCAGCAACGGACCCAGCACGCAGATCGACGCACGGAGCCGGCGGACCAGGTGGTACGGCGCGGCGAACCGCACCTTGGCGGGCACGTCCACGGTGACGATGTCGTCGTCACGGTCCACCTCGGCGCCGAGGCGCCGCAGCAGCTCCGCCATGTACGTGACGTCGGTGATCGCGGGGACGTCGCGCAGCGTGGTGCGGCCTTCGGCGAGCAGCGCTACCGCCATTAGCTTGAGCGCGCTGTTCTTGGCGCCTGTGACGCGCACCTCGCCGACCAGGGGCGTGCCGCCGGTGACCCGGAACCGTTCCATCCGGCGCATCCTCCCATCCGGCGCACACCATGTGGACGTTCGCCCCTGAGTGCCGGTGAAGCAACACCCCTCGCGCGGGCGGCATTTGACGCGTCAGCCAACCAGGTGCCCACCGGGTGGCGCTGCCTCGAGCCAGGCCAGGAACGCCGTCGACGCGCGGTCGCTCATCGACACGTCCAGCGATCGGTCGCCGACGCGGCAGGTGAGCACCAGATGCCCGGACGGCAGCTCTGCCGACTCCTCGCCGTCAGGGGTCCGCCGTTCGACGACACCGAGCTCAGCGCGGCGCAGTGACCGATTCGGACGTCCGCCGAAGCTGAACGTCCGGAACCACTCCAGCGCATCTCCCCGGTACCTGCCGATGCCGAAGACCCAGCCATTGCCGAAGCCGTGGCGGCCGACGCGTAGACACATGTCGAAGCCGCCGTCGCGTTGCAGCACACTGCGCCGCAGGAACAGCGCGCTCACGCCGAGGACGATCATCGCCGCCGCGGCAGCGATGACGAGGGCGGCCCATTCCAGCACCGACATCGACGCCGTCCCCGCCCTGGCCTGCTCGGTTCAGCGCGCGCCGGCCGCTCGCAGTCGGGTTTCCGCCCGTCGAGCCGCCTCGACATCGTCGCCGGCCTGTGCCAGCTCGGCCTCCGCTTGGGCGATGTCGATCTCCTCGGCCAGCTCGGCGATCTCGGCGAGGATGGAGACGGTGTCGGCGGACACGGACAGGAAGCCGCCCTGCACCGCCGCCTTGATCTCCTGGCCGTCGGTCGTGCGGATGGTGACCGGCGCGGAGACCAGGATGCCGAGCACGGGCTGGTGCCCCGGCAGGATGCCGATGTCGCCCTCGGTCGTGCGGGTGATGACGATGCGGGCGTCTCCCGACCACACTCGGCGGTCGGCCGCAACCAGTTCGACATGAAGTTCGTCTGCCACGGATGCCTCCTAGCCGGATGGTCGGGAGCGGTGGCGCCGAGAATATCTGCACTGGTCGCGCTCTGCGCCACTGCAGCCGGAAGTCATGGATCAAGTCGCGGTGCCGCCTGCGCACAGGTAGGTGAGCACCGCCAAGAACCAGCGGTGGTCATCGGGGCGACTGCTGCAAACCGACGTCGTGGAAGATCTGGCCGACATTCGCCGCCACCGTGTCCTGGCTCAACGAGAGCGCGTGGCCGATGGCCCCGTTCGAGCGCCCCTCGGCCATCAGCGTCAGCATCTCGCCACGTGCAACCGAGGGGAAGCCCCCGTGATCTCGCCGTCGAGCTTCGCGGTTCAGGTCGCCAGTGTCTTGGCCTTCTCCTGGGCCGATTCGATGTTCCCCACCATGTGAAACGCCTGCTCGGGCAAGTCGTCGTACTCGCCCTTGCAGATCCCGTCGAACGACTCCAGCGTCTCCGACAGTGGGACGAACACTCCTGGCGACCCGGTGAAGGCCTCGGCCGCGAACATGTTCTGCGACAGGAACCGCTGCAGCCGGCGCGCCCGGTTGACGGTGATCTTGTCTTCTTCGGACAGCTCGTCGATGCCGAGGATCGCGATGATGTCCTGCAGGTCCTTGTAGCGCTGCAGGATCTGCTTCACCCGCTGTGCCACCTGGTAGTGGTGGTCGCCGATGTATATCGCGTCCAGGATCCGGCTGGAGGAGTCCAGCGGGTCGACCGCCGGGTAGATGCCGAGCGCGGAGATCGGCCGGGACAGCACCGTGCGCGCGTCCAGGTGCGCGAACGCCGTGTGTGGCGCCGGGTCGGTGATGTCGTCGGCCGGCACGTAGATGGCCTGCACCGAGGTGATCGAACCTTTGCGGGTGGTCGTGATGCGTTCTTCCAACTGGCCCATCTCGGTGGACAGCGTCGGCTGGTAACCTACGGCG
>JACVRX010000065.1 GCA_014534205.1 Jiangellaceae bacterium | reverse complement strand
GTTCACGCGGTCAGCCTGCCGACAACCACCGGCTACAGCAAGCACCACCGCGGCGGCAGCGGCCGGTGTCGAGCAGTCAGCCACGGCTCTGGCAGAGCCACTCACAGCAGGTTGCCGAGCATCACCAGTTACGCAACCGGCGGAGGTAAGTTGCGGCCGAGATCGCGCAGGTCGCGCGACCGGCGCATGACGCCGACGGCTGGTATCCTCGTCAGCCGGCCCGGCACCTAGGGCCGATGGACGTCAACGCCCTCCTGCCACGGAGAGACCGTGGCCGCCTTAGTCCACAGGAGGTGACCAGGCATTGCGTCATTACGAAGTAATGGTGATCCTCGACCCAGATGTCGAGGAGCGCACGGTCGGCACCCACCTCGACCGTTTCCTCGGTGTCGTCCGGCAAGCGGGCGGCACCGTGGACAAGATCGACGTGTGGGGCCGCCGCAAGCTCGCCTACGAGATCAACAAGAAGGGCGAGGGAATCTACGCCGTACTGGACCTCGACTGCGAGCCGGCCGCCGTCATGGAGCTCGACCGCCAGCTCGGCCTCGACGAGTCCGTTCTGCGGACCAAGGTCGTCCGCCCGGGCGCCAGCTGACCACTCGCACCCCTGCCCCGGACACCAGCGGGAGGTAACACCATGGCAGGCGACACCGTCATCACCATCGTCGGCAACCTCACCGACGACCCCGAGCTGCGGTTCACCCCCAGCGGGGCTGCTGTCGCGAACTTTCGGGTGGCGTCTACGCCGCGCAACTTCAACCGGCAGACCAACGCCTGGGAGGACGGCGACCCGTTGTTCCTGAACTGCTCCGTTTGGCGGCAGACCGCGGAAAACGTCGCCGAGTCGCTGCATCGCGGCGCGCGGGTCGTGGTGACCGGACGGCTGCGGCAACGGTCGTACGAGACGCGTGACGGCGAGAAACGCACCGTGGTCGAGGTCGACGTGGACGAGATCGGCCCGAGCCTGCGGTACGCCACGGCGAAGGTCACCAAGACCCAGCGCTCCGGCGGCGGGTTCAGCGCCAATAACGCTCCGCCGTCCGGGGCCAGCGACCCATGGGCGACACCGCCACCGGCCGCCGGGCAAGCACAAGCACCTGGGCAGCAGGCGGCTGACCCGTGGTCCGCAGGTGGCACGGCACCGGCACGCGACGACGAGCCGCCGTTCTGACCGACACCATTCACCATCCCGGTCACCATCCCGGTCACTATCCCGGCCGGCGCCCATCGGCGAACCGGCTGGGCTTCGATCGACAAGGAGCACCACGATGGCAAAACCCGTAGTACGGAAACCCAAGAAGAAGGTCTGCGCCTTCTGTAAGGACAAGGTCGCGTACGTCGACTACAAGGACACCGCAGTCCTGCGCAAGTACATCTCCGACCGGGGCAAGATCCGGGCTCGCCGGGTCACCGGGTGCTGCACGCGCCACCAGCGCGACGTCGCTGTCGCGATCAAGAACGCCCGTGAGGTGGCACTGTTGCCGTACACCTCGACGGCGCGCTGACGGAGGAGCGCTGACCCGATGAAGCTCATCCTCACTCAGCAGGTCGGCGGCCTCGGAGCCGCTGGCGACGTCGTGGAGGTCAAGGACGGCTACGGCCGGAACTACCTGCTGCCGCGCGGTCTGGCGATCAGCTGGACGAAGGGCGGAGAGAAGCAGCTGCAGATGATCCGCCGTGCCCGCTCCACCCGGGAGATCACCGACCTGGAGACTGCCCGGGGAGTCAAGTCCCGGCTGGAGGCGACGCCGGTCCGGCTGCCCGTACGCGCCGGCCAGGCCGGCCGGTTGTTCGGCGCGGTGACTCCTACGGACATCGCCGCCGCGGTGTCGCAGGCGGGTGGACCGGAGGTCGACAAACGTCGCATCGAGGTCACCACCCCGATCAAGACGGTTGGTTCGCACAGCGTGACGGTGCGGCTCCACCCGGAGGTGGAGGCAACCGTCCAGCTCGACGTCGTCGCGTCCTGACGCGGCACCGCCACAGCGCGGGGTCGTCACGGAGGTCACCGGACGGCGCCTGTAACCAGCCATCTCTCGCTACGTTCGCGCAACGCGAGGGTGGCGAGGCGGGCGAGCATCCAGCCGCCGAACGCGGCCCACAGCGCGACCAGCCCGGCGCCGCCGGCCGGCTGGAGCCGAGCGACCAACCAAGCGGCCGGTAGGAACGCCAGCATGCTCAGCATCGACGCCACCGCCAGGTAGCGTCCGTCGCCAGCTCCGATCAGCACGCCGTCGAGGACGAATACCCAACCCGCCACCGGCTGCAGCACCGCAACGGCTACCAACCCGGCGACCAGGATGGTGCGCACCTGCTGGTCTGAGGTGAACAGCGGCGCATACAACGGCGCGATGGCGGCGACGACCACACCCAGGCCGACGCCGGCCAACACACCCCACTCGACCATCCGCCGGGTGGTGGACCGGGCACCGGGAACGTCGCCGGCGCCCAGCGCCCGCCCGACCAGCGCCTGCGCGGCGATCGCCACCGCGTCCAGGACCAGCGCGAGGAAGGTCCACGTGGTGAACGCAACCTGGTAGGCGGCGAGCTCCGCGGTCCCGAGTCTCGCGGCCACGAACGTGGCCACGCCGAGCACCACGCGCATGGAGACGGTGCGCACCACCAGTGGGACACCCGCTCTGAACGAGCGGCGCACTCCAGGCCAGTCCGGGCGGAGCGACGCGCCGTGGTGGCGAGCCGCTCGGGCGACTACCAGGCCGAAGGCCGCGGCCATGGCGGTCTGCGTGAGGACCGTGCCGATCGCCGATCCGGCTATGCCCAAGCCCAGCCCGTAGACCAAGGCGACGTTGAGGACGACGTTCCCGGCCGCGCCGGCGACGGCCACAACGAGCGGCGTGCGGGTGTCCTGCAGTCCGCGCAGGATCCCGGTGCCCGCCAATACGAGCAGCATGAAGGGAAGCCCGATCAGGCTGATGCGCAAGTAGGTCTCGGCGTGCTGGGCAACGTCGGCAGGTGGGCTGAACAACCCGACCAGCCACGGTGTGGCCGGCCAGCAGGCGACGAGCGTGCCCGCGCCGACGAGCAACGCGAGCCAACAGCCGTCTACGCCCTGCCGGAGCGCTCCGCGCAGATCGCCAGCGCCCAGCATGCGGGCGACCGCGGCGGTCGTGCCGTACGCCAGGAACACCGCGACGTTCACGAACGTGGACAGCACGGTTCCGGCGACGCCCAGTCCGGCCAGTTGCGCGGTGCCCAGGTGGCCGACGATCGCGGAGTCGGCGAGCAGGAAAACCGGCTCCGCCACCAGGGCACCCAACGCGGGCAGGGCGAGCCGCAGGATCTCCCGGTCCGCCGGCTGCGCGCGTAGCAGGGACGGACGACGGGGGAGGCGCGCCATGGCTGGCTCCGACGCTACGGCGGACGGTCGGCGCTCCGGACGCCGTCTCAATGCGTGAGATGAGCCACCGGCCGGTTGCGTCCACATCCGGTGGACGGCCGTTGATCCTGCTCGCCTCCGCCCCACCGGGTGCCCAACCGAGCCGCCGCACTGGGTTCTCCCCAGCCTGTGCACAACTTGGGGACGGGCTTTCCACCCGGCGTGCACAACGTCTCCTCAGGGCCTGTGCACGCCGCCCTGTCCAGCTCCGCCGGTCCGGCCATACGGTTCCGCGCGGCCAGCCCCGCGGCCGTTGCTCGAGGTTGTCCGAGCGGGGTGGTATACCTCGAGGCAGGTCGAACGGGCGTTCGAAGGGGACACGATGACCGTCGCGGAGCTGCCCGACCGCCGGGCCGATCACGCTGCGCGGCCGGCTCACGACCGCACGCCGCCGCAGGACATCGCCGCCGAGCAGTCGGTGCTCGGCGGCATGCTGCTGTCCAAGGACGCCATCGCCGACGTGGTCGAAGTGCTGCGCGGGCACGATTTCTACCGCCCGGCGCACGAGACGATCTACGACGCGACCCTCGACCTGTACGGTCGCGGCGAGCCGGCCGACCCGGTAACGGTCGCCGCGGAGCTGCAGAAGCGCGGCGAGCTCGGGCGGGTTGGCGGGGCGCCGTACCTGCACACGCTGGTCTCCTCGGTACCCACCGCCGCGAACGCCGGCTATTACGCGGCGATCGTGCGCGAGCGGGCGGTGCTGCGCCGGCTGGTGGAGGCGGGCACCCGGATCGTGCAGATGGGCTATGGCGGCGACGCCGACGCCGACGAGATCGTCGATCGCGCGCAGGCGGAGGTCTACTCGGTCACCGACCGCCGGCTGTCCGACGACTACCGAGCCCTCGGCGACGTCATGGAGGGCACTCTCGACGAGATCGAGGCCATCGGCTCCCGCGGCGGTCAACTCGTCGGTGTGCCCACCGGCTTCGCCGACCTCGACGCGCTCACCAACGGGCTGCACCCGGGGCAGCTGGTCATGGTGGCTGCTCGGCCCGCAATCGGGAAAGCGCTGGCCCTGGACACGCCGCTGCCCACGCCTGCTGGGTGGACCACGATGGGCGAAGTCCGAACGGGAGACCAGCTATTCGCAGCGGACGGCCGGCCCACCCGCGTTATCGCCACCAGCGAGATCATGGATGACCGCCCCTGCTATCAGGTCGAGTTCTCCGACGGGTCGGTAATCGTCGCCGACGCCGAGCATTTGTGGACCACCACCACTCGGGCCAGCCGCCGGCAGCATGTCGAGCGCAAGGCGACCTACCAATGGCCGGTAGGTGCCAGAGCTGCCGTCAAACTCGCATACCGAGCCGCTATGGAGCCTCCAGCTGAGCTCGTGACAATTGCGGAAGTCGGTCACCCCGATCCCGGAACTCATACGACGGCAGAAATTGCTGCCACGCTCCGGCATCCGGCAGACGGTCACCTGAACCATTCAGTGCAGAATCTGCAGCCACTTTGTCTTCCCGAGAACCACGCCTTGCCGGTCCCGCCGTACACGCTTGGAGCTTGGCTCGGGGACGGTCACTCACAAGCCGCAGGGCTCACCACCATCGACTCGGAGGTCCTCGGCTATGTGGAGGCCGATGGGTTTGTCCTCGCGCCGGGCGGCCGGTCACTTTCGGACACGATCAAGGTGCCTGAACTGCCGCCGATTGCCGAACGTGAATGCGTTGTATGCGGCACTCGATTTACTCCACGGGGACCAAACGTTTACGCGTGTGGTGGCGTATGCGGTGAAAAGTCCAAGAACCTTGTTCCGAGTCGAGCCGGATGTGCCTCCTGCGGGCGTGTGACGGCAGGTACAGGAGCCACCAGCCGTCGGTGTGCGCGGTGTCACCAGAGATATGGCTCGTTTGTCGGATACCTTCCAGCTGCCGGCGTGCTCGGCGACAAGCACATCCCAACTGATTACCTGCGGACCTCACAGACGCAGCGTCGAGCGCTACTAGCCGGCCTACTCGATACGGACGGCACGGTGACGTCCACTGGCGCAGTGCAGTTCACAACTACGTCCCGCCGGCTTGCCGAGGGGGTTCAGGAACTGATCGTGAGCCTGGGTTATCGCTGCTCCATGACGACTCGGGCCGTCAAAGGGCGCACCGCACAGTCTTCGGTTGCTTACACGATCAACTTCTCGACTGCCGACGACGTGTTCCGCCTGGAGCGCAAGAAGATTGCTCACAAGGAGCGGTGCGTGACGAACGCCCGAGTGAGTTCCCGCTTCATCACCGCGGTGAAGCCCATTCCCAGCGTTCCGGTGCGCTGCGTGATGGTGGACAACGCCGACGGTCTGTTTCTCGCCGGGCGTTCGATGATCCCGACCCACAACTCGACGCTGGGACTCGACGTCGCCCGGGCGGCCGCGATCCGCCACCAGCTGGCGTCGGTGATCTTCTCCCTCGAGATGAGCCGGAACGAGATCACCATGCGACTGCTCTCGGCCGAGGCACGGGTCCCGCTACACCACATGCGGTCCGGCCAGATGTCCGACGACGACTGGAACCGCATCGCCCGCCGTACCGGCGAGATCTCCAGTGCGCCGCTCTACATCGACGACTCGCCGAACCTCACGATGATGGAGATCCGCGCGAAGTGCCGCCGGCTCAAGCAGCGGCACGATCTGCGGTTGGTCATCGTCGACTACCTGCAGCTGATGACCAGCGGCAAGCGGGTGGAGAACCGCCAGCAGGAAGTCGCCGAGTTCTCTCGCGCCATGAAGCTGCTCGCCAAGGAACTCGACGTGCCGGTCGTCGCGATCAGCCAGCTCAACCGCAGCCCGGAGCAGCGGTCGGACAAGCGGCCGTTGTTGTCCGATTTACGGGAAAGCGGGTCCTTAGAGCAGGACTCCGACGTTGTGATCCTTTTACACCGAGAAGACGCATACGAGAAGGAAAGCCCCCGAGCGGGGGAGGCAGATTTCATCGTTGCCAAGCACCGAAACGGCCCTACCGCGACCATCACCGTCGCCTTTCAGGGCCATTACAGCCGATTCGTCGACATGGCCAGATAGCGAGGTACCCGAATGGGTGTCAACAACAAGAAGCGGCGCGCGGACAAGCGCCGGAACCGTCGCAACACGAGGTCGAACGCCGCTTCCGGCCGCTTTGGCGGCCGCCTCGACCCACCCGCAGAAGATCCGTGGAGCGGCCCCTCCGGATTCGAGGCGTTTCGTTCGGCACGCCCCTTTGGGCCGGAGCCACCCTCGCCCGACGCCGTTGTTCGGTCGGTGCTCTTTGAGGTCCTGGCCGACCAGGATGCCGCCTCGGCACATGCGCGGTTGTTCCTCGGCTCGGCGAGCCCAGCACCAGCACCGGTAATGATCTCCGCCGTCGAACGGCTGACGCAGAGCTCTGTCGGGTTGGTCGTGCGCGGCGGGTGGCTGCCCTCGGATCTGGGCGAGGTCGTTCGCCGCCGGCTTGCGGCCGAGTTGGTTCCCGCGCTCGCCGCGCTGCTGGCGGCGGAAGCGGGGCGGCATCCCACCCAGCGGGTTGCGCCGGCGTGGCGGCGGAATCTGGACAGTCTCGGCCCGGCCGAGGCGGCCGACCCGCGCACGGTGACCGGTCTTCAGGTGCGGTTGGGGCTCCTCGCGCTGCTGCACACGCTGCCCGGGATCCCCACCCTGATCCCGGCACCGGGATCGTTCACTGGGACGGCGGCCACGCCGGCCGGCATCGACCCCAAGCTGCTCGTCAAGGTCCGCGCCCTGCTCGCGAAGGCCGAGTCGACCGAGTTCCCGGAGGAAGCCGAAGTGCTCTCCGCGAAGGCACAGGAGCTGATCAGCCGTTACGCGTTGGACCGGCTGTGGCTTTCCGCAGAGCACCACGCTGGTGATCCGGACGTGGCGACGTCGCGGATGTGGATCGATCCCCCGTACCTGATGGCCAAGGCGACGTTGATCAGCGTTGTCGCGAGGGCCAACCGATGCCGGACGGTCGTGTCCGACGACCTGGGCTTCACCACCATCGTGGGCGAGCCGGGTGATGTGCAGGCGGTGGAGCTGCTGGCCACGTCGCTGCTGGTGCAGGCGAGCGGCGCGATGCTCGGGCACGGCTCGCAGATGGACTGGTCCGGCACGTCGCGCACCAGGTCCTTCCGCCAGTCGTTCCTGCTCTCCTTCGCCACCCGGATCGGCGAGCGGCTGAGCGCCGCCACCGAGACCGCGACCGAAGCGACGGGCCACGCGGGCGAGCTGGTCCCCGTCTTGCAACGGCAGGCCGAGCGGATCGACGCGGCGTTCGCGGCGATGTTCCCCGACGTCGTGCGCCGGCCAGCCAGTGTGAGCAACGCGCGCGGGTGGGCTGCCGGGCGGGCGGCGGCCGACCTGGCCCGGCTCGACGTCAGGGGGCAGGTCGCGGCCGACGCGGGGTGACCGCTCAGACCGGCACGGTGAGCGTCGCCGTCATGCCACCGTCGACCGAGCCGCTGACGCTGGCCAGCTGGAGGGAGTAGCCGTCGCTGAAGACGTTGTCACTGTCCAGAGACGTCTGCTCCAGATTGCGCAGGCTCCGTTCGTAGCCCTCGGTCGCGTAGACCAGCCGGCAGGCATCCTCCGGCAGGGCCAGTTGCGACGTCCTCAGCTTGCTGCTCGCCGTGGTGGCCGCTGACAAGCTCGGATACACCTCGAAGTGCATGTGCGGCCAGCGTCCGGAGTACGCACCAGGAAAGATCGTGCTGAACGTGAGCCGGCCAGCCGCGTCGGTCGCCTGCACCCCACGCAGGTAGTTCTCGTCGGCGATGTTCGAGGAGTACAGCGAGTACTCGCCGTCCCGGGTGCAATGCCACAGGTACACAGCGGCTCCGCCGAGTGGGCTGCCGGTGCCACCGCTGACGTCGAGGACGGTGAGGTCGACGGTGACCGGCACGCCGTCCGCGACCCCGGACGCGGTGCCGAAGCTGCGGGTGAGGTCGCTGCGCACGATGCCACTCTCGGTCAGCACGTTCACACCGTTGGAGCCGTCAGCCGGGTACGGTCCGGTGGTCTCCTCCGGCATCTCACCGTCACCGACCTCGACGGTGCTCTCGGGTACGGAACCCGGGACGTCAGGCGGGGTGGCGCTCGGCGCGCCGTCGTCGGGCGACGACCTCCCTGACGACGCCGTGCCGCCGTCCGATGCGCAGGCGGCGCTCAGCACGGCCAGCCCCGCGCCGCCGAGCAGGGCGAGAGTCCGTCGACGGCTGAGCAACGTGGGTAGATCGTGCGACAAACCACGATCGTGCTCGTCGTGATGGCGGCTCATCAGCATTCCAATCTGGCCGGGCGTTCTCCGGTCGGGCTGAGAAAGACCGTGCCGTCCCAGCGTGGGCCGAAGCTGGACGGCGGCTGCGAGTCCGCTGGCAACCGAGAGCCACGCTCACCCCACCCCTGATCTGGCCGAGTGGCTGCCCGTGGAGATCACACTGCCGTCATCCCGCCGTGATCAACCGGTGCGGGTGCCAGCGGTAGGACGACCCGAAACGTCGCGCCGTGGTCCTGAGTCGACTCCACCTCAACCCGACCGCGATGCGCCGCGACCAGGGCCGCGACGATCGAGAGGCCGAGTCCCGATCCGCTTCCGGCGTGCGGGGCCGTGGTCGGTGTTCGTGACCGCGCCGCGTCGGCCCGGTAGAACCGCTCGAAGATCTGCGCGGCATCGTCGGGGGCGAGCCCAGGGCCGTCGTCGCGAACCTCCAACGTCGCGTTGCCGTCCGCGGTCCCGACGTCGACCTGCACCCGGGTGCCTGGCGGCGTGTGCACGATGGCGTTGGACACCAGGTTGGTCACCACCTGCCGCAGGCGCATCTCGTCGCCCAGCACGATCGGCGGCACGCCGTTCGGGGAGACGCGCAACGTGATGGTGTGCTCGGCCGACACGGCTTGTGCGTCGTGCACCGCGTCGCTCGCCAACGGCAGCAGGTCGACCGGTGCAGACTCCAGCGGCCGCTGCTGGTCGAGGCGGGCGAGCAGCAACAGGTCTTCCACGAGCAGTCCCATCCGAGCGGCCTCGCTCTCGATGCGCGACATGATCCGCTCGAGGTCCGCTCCGTCCGCAGCAGCGCCCTGCCGGTACAACTCGGCGAACCCGCGGATCGATGTCAGCGGGGTGCGCAGCTCGTGGCTCGCATCGGCGACGAACCGGCGCATTCGTTCTTCCGAAATCCGCGCTTGGCGCTCCGACGCCTCGCGGGCCGCGAACGCTCGCTCGATGTGACCCAGCATCACATTGAGCGCCGCGGCCAAGCGGCCCACTTCGGTGCCTCGGTGGTAGGCGGGGATGCGCTGGGCCAGGTCCCCCGCGGCGATCGCCTCGGCGGTGTCCTCCATCTCCTCCAGCGGACGCAGGCTCGACCGCACCGCCCACCAGGCGGCGCCGGCCAGCAGGGCCAGCGCCAGCGTGCCGACGATCGCGTCGATGACGAGGAGCTTGCCCACAGTCGCCTGGACGTCGTCGAGCGGGAGGCCGACGGCCACGGCGCCGCCGTTTCTCGTCGGAAGGGCGAGGACCCGCCAGTTTCCGCCGCCCTGCTCTGCGTCGACGGTGAACGGTTCGCCGTTCTCGTCTCGCGCGGCTGCGGCGTCGAGTGCCGGCAGCTCCGGCCGGAAGAGGTCACCGGAGAGCTGAGGGTCCAGGGTCTCGATCACGGTGCCCGACGAGTCGAACACGGTCACCGAGTACCGGGTGGGCGCCCGCTGCGACATGCCCAGCCGCGGACCACCCGGGTGGTCGTCCTGGGCGCCGGGACGACCGACGGTCCGGCCCACTGCCCCAGCCGCCTCCGCCAGCTGCTGGTCCACCCGTGCCAGCAGCTGACCACGCAGCACGACGACGGCCGTGAGGCTGGTCACCAACACCGCGAGTGCTGCCAGCACCAGCACGGCCACGACTAGCTGCGTGCGTAGCGGCAGCCGATCGCGCAACGCTCGCGTGCTGCGACTCATCGCTGGACCGTCGTCACCGGCTGTCGGGCGGCAGGCGCAGCACGTAGCCCACGCCACGCAGCGTGTGCAGCAGCTTCGGTTCGGTGGTGTCGATCTTGCGTCGTAAGTATGAAACGTACGACTCCACGACGTTGCCGTCGCCGCCGAAGTCGTACGCCCATACGTGGTCGAGAATCTGCGCCTTGCTCAATACTCGGCCGGGATTGGCCAGCAAGTACCGAAGCAGTTTGAACTCGGTGGGTGACAGCGCCACCGGCAGCCCCGACTTCCACACCTCGTGGGTGTCCTCGTCGAGCTCCACGTCGGCGAAGGACAGCCGAGCGGGAACGGCACCAGCCTGCCTGCCGCGGACCCGACGCAGGATTGCCC
>JACVRX010000049.1 GCA_014534205.1 Jiangellaceae bacterium | reverse complement strand
TGGGCTGAGTGCCGCCCTACTCGGTATCGGCGGAGTCGTCGCGGTCGTCGTCGGCGCCGTGGCGGTCGTTCTTCTTGCTCGCGGTCACCGGTCCCAGAGCCCGACCGAGTAAGGATGTAGCCGTGACGACGACCGGCGTGCTGGAACGTCGCAGCGAAGAGGCGCCCAGGACGCGCCGCTGGGCGGCTGCCGCCGTCGGGACTTCGCTGCTCGTGCTGATCGTCGCACTGCTGCTCTTCGGCGGCGTCGCAAGCGCCGTTCCGGGACTGTCCGACCCGGGCGTGCTGACCCGATGGGGCCTGCCGGTGGGCAGAGCAGTTCTCGATGGACTCGGCGCGGTCACGGCCGGGTTGCTCGTGCTGGCTGTGATGCTGCCGGCTCCGAGTGGCAAGCTTGCAGACGACGCCCGCCGCGCCACCCGCGCCGCCGCGATCACCGCGCTCGCCTGGGCGGCGGCCGCCGCCGTCGTCTTCGTGTTCACGCTGTCAGACCTCGTCGGCGAGCCGATCTGGGACGCTCTCAGCGCCAGCACGATCGTCACGTTCGCGTCCGGAATCCCGCAGGGACAGGCCTACGCCGCCGTGTTCGTGCTTGCGCTGGGGCTTGCGCCCGCGGCCCGGCTTGCCGTCGGCAGGGGCGGCACGTTCGCTGCGCTACTGCTGGCGATCGGCACGCTGGTCCCACCCACCCTGGCCGGACACTCGGCCACCGGGGACTATCACCACTCGGCCGTGGCGTCGTTGCTCGTGCACGTCGTCGCGATGTCCCTGTGGGTTGGCGGTCTCGCGGCGGTGGGCTGGTATGCCGGGTGGGGCGGGGCCGCGCTCGCCCGGGTCGCTCGCACCTTCTCGGCACTGGCGTTGGGCTGCTTCGTCATGGTTGGTGGCAGCGGCGTGCTGAACGCCTGGCTGCGACTGGACTCGCCGGCCGACTTGGTGACCAGTCCGTACGGCTTGCTGATACTGGCAAAGGTCGCGGCGCTCGCAACGCTCGGCTGGTTCGGCGTGACACACCGGCGGACGTCGCTGCGACGGCTCTACGCCGGTGAGCCGCGGGTCTTTCGCCGGTTGGCAGCCGGCGAGGTCATCGTGATGGCGGCGGCGCTGGCACTTGGCGTCGCGCTCAGCCGAACTGCGCCGCCGGTACCAGACGACGTCAGGCAGCCGTCAGTCGTACGCGATCTGCTCGGTTTTCCGATCCCGCCAGACCCCACGCCACTGCGACTCGTCACCGAGGCCTTCCCGGACGCGGTGTTCGCGCTGGGATGCCTCGGCGCGGCCCTGCTCTACCTCGGCGGAGTGTGGCGGCTGCGCCGCCGCGGTGATCGCTGGCCGGCGGGCCGAGTCATCGCGTGGCTGCTCGGTGTCGGGTCGATCGCCGCGGTGCAGTTGTCCGGGCTCATGACGTACGGCATGACGCTGCTCTCCGTGCACATGGTGCAGCACATCGTGCTGATGTTGATCAGTCCGGTGTTGCTCGTCCTGGGCGGGCCGATCACGCTGGCGCTGAGGGCACTGCGGCCGGCGCCGGCAGGCGAGCGCGGGCCGCGGGAGTGGTTGGCGGCTGCGATGCAAAGCCGGCCGCTGCGAGTGCTGACGCACCCCTTGGTCGCACTGGCGATCTTCGTCTCCGGGCCGTTTGCGACGTACTTCACCGGGCTCTTCGAGTACGCCATGCGAAACCATGCGGTGCACTGGCTGCTGAGCGCGCATTTCATCCTCGCCGGTTACGTGTTCTACGAGGTCATCATCGGCATCGACCCGCTGCCCAAGCGGCCGCCATATGCCGCGCGGCTCGGCATGCAGTTCGCAGCGATGGCGATCCACGCGTTCTTCGGCGTCGCGTTGATGGAGTCCGCTCGACTGATCGCAAGCGACTACTACCGTCAGCTCGCGACGGAGATCCCATGGTTTTCCGATTCGCTCGACGACCAGGTACTCGCCGGGCAGCTCACCTGGGGATCGGGAGAGATCCCAGGACTGCTGGTGCTCGGGGCGTTGTTCGTCCAGTGGTACAGGTCGGACGCGAGAGAAGCGCGGCGATTCGACCGTCGCGAAGGGGACGTCGAGGCAGAGCGGCTCGCGTACAACGCCTACCTCGCTCGGCTCGACGAGCAAGCGCGTGGCGTCGGATACACTCGACGCGCTCCCCGAGGACAGGTAGCTCAGTCGGAAGAGCGTCCGCCTGAAAAGCGGGAGGCCGGCGGATCGAAACCGCCCCTGTCCACCAGCTGACGCCCCAACTGGTGTCCATCGGCACACTCGGCGTCCGGGCCGCCCTTCTGGTTGCTTCGAACCAGCTAGCGTTGCCGCATGCTCCGCGAGGGTCCGGTTCCGAAGGTCGTGCACGGCTGGATCGAGTACCTCGTGGGGATACTCTTCCTTGCGGCGCCGATCTTGTTCGACTTCGACGCGGCGGTGGCAACTGGTTTGTCCATCGCCATCGGCGTGCTGATGCTGGTCACCACAGCCACCACCGCCGACATGCCTACCAGCCTGATCAAGCAGCTCCCTGTCACGGCGCACGTGACAGTCGACCTGGTCCTCGCGATATTCCTGATCGTCGCGCCGTTCGTCCTCGGCTTCTCAGACGAGCCACCGCCGCGGAACTTCTTCATGGTGCTGGGGGTCGGGCTGCTGCTCCTGGCCATAGGCACCCGGTTCCGCGAGTGGACCGAGCGCCCGGCGTCGCCATGATGCCGGACCCGCTCGGTCGACTGCGGTCGATCTGCCTGGCGCTGCCCGAGACCACGGAACGGCTTAGCCACGGCGAGCCCACGTGGTTCGTGGGCAACAGGACGTTCGTGACGTATGCGAATCACCATCACGACGACGTGCTCGGGTTCTGGTGCGCCGCGCCAGAAGGTGCTCAGGACGCTCTTAGCGCGACCGCACCCGACCGGTACTTCCGGCCACCGTATGTGGGCCACCGCGGGTGGCTCGGAGTGCGGCTGGACGTACCAGTTGACTGGGACGAGATCGCAGATCTGGTGGAGGACGCCTACCGGGTGGTAGCACCGAAGCGGCTCGTGGCGCAGTTGGACGCCCGTTGACCGCGTGACCCGACCACCTCCGCCGGAGGGGCCGCTCGACTATCTCAGCGGCGGCGGAGGCATCACCAGGCCTGCCGGTACTTAACCAGGCCTGCCGGCCTGGTGAAGTACCGGCCGGGATGGTGTACGTGGTCATTCCAGAACAGTTACTGGTCAGTGTTCCGCCGGGGGCGCAGAGCGAGGACGGAGAGGGCAACCAGAGCGACGGACCCCGCGAGCGCGAGCGGAAGTGACGGCGGCAGCGGCGCGGCGGCCGCGACGACGGCGAGCGCGCAGGCGCTGAGCCCGGCCGCCACCGGAACAGCCACCGCGGCAGCCCAGCCGCTGACCAGCACACGCCACGAGCCAGACGCCCGTTCCGCCAGCTCGGCCAGGTCGAGTGCGAGCAGGTAGGCAAGCAGCAGCCCACCGAGGCCGGCCGCGACCGGCAGCGGCAGACCCGCCACGCCGGCGCGCAACGTCACAGCGACCAGCACGCCGACGACGGCAACGGTGCTCGCCCAGCGCAGCCCCCGGTGCACGGCGGCCAGCACGCCGGCCGCAGCCACCCAGATCCACAGCCGCGCATCAGCAGGCACCACGACAGCGGCGAGAACCACCGTGGCCCCGCCCGGCAGGGCGGCCAGCGTCCCGATTCCCAGCGCCCTCATCGCACCGCCCCTGTAAGCCGAGGGTGTAACCGGGTTGCGACCCGGTCGATCAGGCCGAGGGCATCGTCGTCGTCACCCCACGGCACGACCGTGACGCCGATCGAGCCCAGCTCATAGCGCAGTGCGTCCCGCTCCAGCCGCCACAGCCGCACGGCCTCCGGGCCCGCCCGCGCAGCCGGCGGCGGCTGCGGATCAACCCGCAGCACGTCCACGACGACTGTGGGATGTCCACGCTCGCGCAGGTCGCGCAGCACCTCAGACACCGACGGGTCGAGCAACGGGCTGAACACCACAACGAGGGCCCCGGGGGGCAGGGCGATGCGTGGCAGCCGCGCGAGGTCGGGGCCGACGTACGACTCGTCCAGTCGGACGTCGAGCACCGTCTCTACCACCCGGTACAGCTGTCGTCGCCCGGCTCCGGGCGGCAACCAGCGCACCAGACCGCCGAGCGCAACGACACCGACCCGGTCGCCGGCGGCGAGATACGCCTGCGCAACCGCGGCTGCGCCTCGTGCGGACCACTCCAGAGTGCCGGCCACGTCCGTGGTCGCGTCAACGGCGACCACGACGTCGGCTGCGTGCTCGGCGGCATGCCGGGTCAGGTGCAGTCGGCCGCGACGCGCGGTGGCCGGCCAGTGCACCCGGCGTACAACGTCGCCTGGCTCGTACTGGCGCACGCCGACGAACTCCAACCCGGCGCCGGGCGTGCGACCAGCATGCAGACCGACCCGCTGCACCAGCCGCGGCGGTATCGGCAGCCGGCGCGCCCAGGCAACCGGCGGCTGCACCCCAACGCGACCGAGCGACACGTCGGTCGTCGCGACGTCGAGCCGGGACGGACCCCATGCGGTCATCTGCACCGGGCCGACCTCGTGCCGTCCCCACCGGCGCGCCGTGAGCCGAAGCACGCCGGTGCACTGCTGGCCACCGAGGCTCAGCAGCGTCCCGGCGACGGTCCACGCCTGCGAAGGCGCCGGCGCTTCCAACAGCACGCCGCCGCGGGCTGGCCCCGGATCCACCGCGATGGCGGCGTCGAGGACGTCTCCCTCCAGGCACCGCTCTGCAGGCAGCGTCGCCCGCACCCCAATCTCGCCGGCGCCAGCGCGCCGGCCGACCGCCAGAAAGGCGAGAGCGGGCACGGCGAGCACGACCAGCTCGGCCCGGCCGAGCAGCAGTCCGGCCACCGCGGCGAGGGTGCCCAATGTCGCCAGCCGCCCGGCCAGTGGGGACGGCCGCCACCGGGGCTGCACGGAGACGTCGGTCACGGCGGGCCCGGCCTGGTCGCCGGAGTCGCGACGGTCTCCAGCACCTCGGCGACGACATCGTCACCGGAGACCTTGCGCACCCACAGCTCCGGCCGCAGCACCAGCCGGTGCCCGAGCGCCGGCACCGCGACGTTCTTGACGTCGTCCGGTGTGACGAATGACCGGCTGGCGAGGACCGCGGCGCCGCGGGAGAGCGCCAGGATCGCGAGCGCGCCGCGCGGGCTTGCGCCGACCACGGTGTGCGCGTGCTCGCGTGTCGCGGCGACGATCCGGACGACGTAGTCGAGCAAGTCGTCGTCGACCTCGATGTCTTCCAGCGAGCGCATCATGGCCAGCAGGTCCGGGGGCACGCCGATGCGGCGCAGCGGCACCTCCGGTGCCTTGCGGTCCAGGCGGCGGCGGAGCATCAGCGCTTCGTCCCGCGCGCTCAGGTAGCCGATCTTCACCCGCATCACGAACCGGTCCAGTTGAGCTTCGGGGAGCGGGTAGGTGCCTTCGAACTCGATCGGGTTGTCGGTCGCGAGCACGGTGAAGGGTTCGGGCAGCGGGCGGCTGACGCCGTCGACGGTGACTTGCCGTTCGGCCATCGCCTCGAGCAGCGCGGCTTGGGTGCGCGGCGGGGTCCGGTTGATCTCGTCGGCGAGCAACAGGTTGGTGAAGACCGGGCCGGGTCGGAACACCAGGTCGCTGGTGCGCGGGTCGAGCACCGGAGCACCCGTGACGTCGGACGGGAGCAGGTCCGGCGTGAACTGAACCCGACGCAGTTCCAGTCCCAAGACCTGCGCGAACGAGCGGGCCATGAGCGTCTTGCCGAGGCCAGGCAGATCTTCCAGCAGCACGTGCCCACCGGAGAGGATGCCGAGGAGCACCATCTCGAGGACGTCCCGCTTGCCGACGACCGCCCGCGACACCTCGTCGAGCACCTCATGGGCGCGGCGCCCGGTGACCATCGGTGTCCAAGCCGGCGAGGTCATGGCTTCGGTCATGCGTGGCCTCCGCTAGACCTGCTCGATGGCGTCGAGCACCCGGCGCAGTGCCGCCCGGTCCGGGCCTGGCGTGCTGCGGTCGGCGGCCGGTGCGCGGGCCGGGTCGATCAGCGCCCACTCCTCCCCACCGAGGACCTGCATGGCCAGGTCCGGCCGGGCGAGCACGTCGATGCCACGCCCGTCGGCAAGCCGTGCGGCCGCCACCCGTGCCAGCCGAGGTCGCAGCGCAGTGTCGAAGTCGAACGCCGACACCAGACCCCACTCCACCGAGCCCACCGTGCGGGTGAATCCCGGCAGTACCGGCGCGGGCGAACGGCGACCCAGCCAGCGAATCGACAGGTCGGCATCTGCGGGGTCCGCCACGAGCAGGCGCAGCCGCAGCACTACCAAGGCCGCCGCGACGGTGGCGCCCAGCAGCAGGCCGGCCGGACCGGCCAGGGCGACGCCCAGCAGGACGAGCAGCAGCGGCCAGCGCGGGACGGTCGGCCGGGATCGCGCCGCCGCGCCCGTGTCCTGCTGCCGGGAGGGCAGAATCGCAGCGGGTTCCGGCGGCACGCCGAAGATCATCGCAGCGCTCCGCGGTCGATGGCCTGGAGCGCGGCGCGCCCGGCGGCGACGTCGTCGTCGCTGATCGGTGCTGTGGAGTAGCGGGCCAGCAGGAACAAGTCGGTGAGCCGCCGGGCCGGCGCGGCGGGCACCCGGCCCTCGGCGGTTGCCCGAGCCAGCAGTTCTTGCGGTGACTCGGCGATTCCTCGTGGTGCGCCGGATGCCGCTAACGCATCTTCCATAGCGGCATAACACGCGACGACGGCGTCCCTCGGATCGTCTCCGGGCTGGTCGAAGGCGGCTCGACCGGCGTGAATGGCCGCGGCGGTGACGTCACCGGCCGGCGGCAGTGGACCACCGGCCAGGCGGCCGGACCGCGCTCGCCACCAGAGCAAAGTCGCGGCAACCGCGGACAAGGCGACCACCAGCACGGCCGTCTCGCCGGACCAGCGCAGCGCAGCGGAAATGTCAAGCGCGCCGGCGTCGCGATCGGTCTCGGCAACGCGCGCTCCCTCGTCCAGTCCAGGAAGGAGCTCGCGGAGCACGACGAGGGCGAGAACCACCACCGCCAGTGTGACCAGTCGGCGCAGCCACTCGTTCGGCGGCTCGCTTCCGGTTGCCCGTACCCGGCGATGGAGCAGCATGCCGAGCACGACCACGGGGAGGCACAGCGCCGCAACCGCCAGGAGCACCGAGTCCAGCAGTGGCGGCACCGAGAGCAGCGGCTGCACCTCGAGTTCCAGCTGACTCGCGGCCCGGGCGCCGCCGACCGCGGCCGCCACCAGAACGGCTCCGGCGACGACCGACGCCGCCAACCTCGCGATCCTGGCTACTCGCACGCAGCGCGCGCCTCCCGCCCCATGAGGGAGTAGCCGTAGCCGGACCCGGTGGCCGGTGCTGCGCACGCCGGCCACCGGACGACTCTCACCCCTGGTGCTCGTCCGCTGGATCGGTTCGCTGCTGGGGGATTTGTCCCGTCAGCAAGGCCCGAACCTCGGTCTCGCGGTAACGCCGGTGCCCACCGAGGGTACGGATGGACGTGAGCTTGCCGGCCTTGGCCCACCTGGTGACCGTTTTGGGGTCGACCCGGAACATGGCAGCGACTTCGGCAGGCGTGAGGAGGGGCTCGGCGTCATGAGACCTCGTCGCCATCGTCACCTCCGTGGTACAGCCGAACGATTCCGAGCCTGGCGCTGTCGGCCGAGCGACCGTCGCCAAACCGTAGGCAAAGACTACGCAGAGATGCACGTATGCCGCGAGTCGAGCACAACCGGTCACGCCGCCCGGTGCCTTCCGGGCATATCGTGACGCTAGCCATGCCCACACTGCTGCCGACCGCAGCCAGCTCGGGCCCGAGGACGAAAGGGTCACCACCGTGACCGGGACCTCCACTGGTACCTCCTCTGTGACAGGCACTGTGACCGGCGTGTTCGGCCGGCACACCGGCCACGAGCACGTCGTGTTCTGTCAGGACGAGCCGAGCGGGCTGCGAGCGATCATCGCTATCTACTCGACGGCGCTCGGCCCGGCATTGGGCGGCACCCGGTTCTTCCCTTATGCGACCGAGGACGACGCCGTCGCGGACGTGCTCGACCTGTCCCGGAGCATGGCCTACAAGAACGCACTGGCCGGCCTGGACCACGGCGGTGGCAAGGCGGTCATCATCGGTGATCCGGCCCATGACAAGTCCGAGGCGCTGTTGCGCGCGTACGGTCGCTTTGTCGCGTCGCTCGGTGGGCGCTACATCACCGCGTGCGATGTCGGCACCTACGTCGAGGACATGGACGTCGTGTCACGGGAGTGCCGGTGGGTCACCGGCCGGTCGGCTGCTGCAGGCGGCGCCGGGGACTCCAGCATCCTCACCTCGTTCGGCGTGTTCCACGGTATGCGCGCGTGCGCCGAGCGGCTGTGGGGCGAGCCCACCCTGCGTGGGCGGCGGGTCGGCATCGCGGGGGTGGGCAAGGTGGGCGGCAAACTCGCCGGGTTGCTGCTCGACGACGGTGCCGAGGTGGTCGTCACGGACATCTCCGGGCACGCGATCGACCGGTTGCGTGCTGCCCGGCCGCAGGTGGACGTCGTCGACGATGCCACCGCACTGGCGTACGACGGCATCGACGTCTACGCACCGTGCGCGCTCGGCGGCGCGCTGGACGACGAAATGGTCGACGCGCTCGCCGCCGGCGCGACGTGCCGCGCCGTGTGCGGCGGCGCGAACAACCAGCTGGCGCACACCGGTGTGGAGAAGCTGATCGAGGACCGCGGGATCCTGTACGCACCGGACTACGTGGTGAACTGCGGTGGCGTCATCCAGGTGGCGGACGAGCTGCACGGCTTCTCCTTCGAGCGGGCGAAGGCGAAGGTGGAGCAGGTGTTCGAGACGACCCGCCGGATCTTCGCGCTCGCTGCGGACGAGGGCGTTCCGCCCGCGGCGGCGGCGGACCGGCTGGCCGAGCGCCGGATGGCCGAGGTCTCCCGGCTGCGTGGCATCCTGCTGCCGTCCTGAGGCGCTGGGGCCGGCGCCGAGCGGAACAGCGGGCGACGTTGTAGCGTTGTCCCTACGAGACAGCTGTCACCGAAGGTTCCGAGGGCGTCCGGTTGACTGGTCGCCCCGGTTTTGCGAGGGGGTCGACGCTATGGGGCGCGGCCGGGCAAAGGCGAAGCAGACGAAGGTCGCCCGTCGGCTCAAGTATCAGACACTCGACACCGACTTCGACGCGCTGCAGCGTGAGCTCGGCGGCGGCGTCCAGCCCGACGACGATGGCGCCGGGGACGACGGCGTGGACGACGAGGCGAACGACTACGACGACTACGCCGACGAGACCGACGAACGGAACACACCGCGGCGCTGACCGCGTCGCCCGGCTGTGACCTGAGCGGTCGAGCGGGCCGTCACCGGGCCTGGTGTCGCCGCTGAGCGCGGGTTCCCAGCGCCGGGCGAGTGGTAGTGCGGCGACGGCGGTTGCGTAGCTGGCCCGGATGGCTCTCTCCCGATGCGGGCATGACCCACGGATCGACGTCCAGCGGCCGGGTCGATGTCCAGTGACATGTCGACCTTGAGGCACCCGGTAAGCACCGGCAGCAGAGCTGTCGCGACGGGTGCGCGGAGCATTCGACCTTTCGTCACTGCGCCAGCATTCTCGCGGATCACCCGGCGCGGTAGCTACCTTCCACAGCCGCCGTTCCGTCGCCCGACCGGATCTCCCCGGCGATCCACGCGGACAAGTTCCGTGTGGTCAGCATGGCGAGTGCGGCGTCCGCACTTTCGGCGGCGACGACCGCGAGCATCCCGACCCCCATGTTGAAGGTTCGCTCGAGCTCTTCCGGTGGGACGCCGCCGGCAGTGCCGATGAGGCCGAAGATCGGCGGCGGCGACCAGGAGGCGCGGTCGACGCGCGCAGCAAGCCGGCCGGGAAGTACCCGGCTCAGGTTGACCGCCAGTCCGCCGCCGGTCACGTGCGCCAAGGCGTGCAGCTCGACGGCCTCTGAGCGCGACAACGCCAGGCAGTCCGGCGTGTAGATGCGGGTCGGCTCCAACAGCTCCTCGCCGAGTGTTCGCCCGAGCTCCGCGACGTGCCGGTCGAGCGACCAGCCGGACCGGTCGAGTACCCGGCGCACCAGCGAGTACCCGTTCGCGTGCAGCCCGGACGACGCCATCGCGATCACCGCGTCGCCCACCCGCACGTTGTCCGGCCCGAGGAGGTCGTCGGCTTCCACGACGCCGGTGACCGCGCCGGCCAGGTCGTATTCGTCCGGACCGAGAACGCCCGGGTGCTCTGCCGTCTCGCCGCCGACCAGCGCGCAACCGGCCCTTATGCAGCCCTTGGCGATGCCTTCGACGATGGCCGCTATGCGATCCGGCACGACCCGCCCGCAGGCGATGTAGTCGGTGAGGAAGAGTGGCTCGGCGCCGCATACGACCACGTCGTCTACCACCATGCCGACGAGGTCCAGCCCGATAGTGTCGTGCACACCCATTCGCTGCGCGATCAGGACCTTGGTGCCGACGCCGTCGGTGCTCGTCGCAAGGAGCGGCCGGCGGTACTTCCTCAGTGCACTCGCGTCGAAGAGTCCGGCGAACCCGCCGAGGTCGCCCACGACCTCCGGCCGGCGGGTCTTCCCGGCCCAGTCGCGCATCAACTCGACGGCCCGCTCACCCGCCCCAACATCCACGCCGGCAGCGGCGTAACTCTGCGGACTGACCACGGTCACCGCCCGGGCTCGTACGTCACCAGACCAGCGGGCCCTGGTGATCTACGTGCAGCCCGATTCGTGGCCGTCATCTTGTGGTCACCCATGGAGGGTCCCACGGGTGGTGATCTGTCGACGCATCCACCGCCGGCGGCGTCTCGGACTGGCGGTGACTCGGGGCGTGGGCCGGCAACTCGACCACGAAGCGCGCGCCGCCACCGATCCGGCTCTCGACCCAGAGCCGCCCTTCGTGCAGGCGCACGTGCTGCGCGGCGAGCGCCAGGCCGAGGCCGACGCCGGGCGTCCTGTCCCGCGACGTCGCGCCTCGGGCAAACCGTTCGAAGACCTGCTCGCGCAGATGTGCCGGGACGCCAGGGCCCGCATCTTCGACTGCAATCCGCACAGTCGGACCGGGTGCCGGCTCGACCGAGACCCGCACCAGTCCGCCGCCGTGGCGATCGGCGTTCTGTGTCAAGTTGGTGATGGTCCGCTCGAGTCGCCGTCGGTCGACGCGCACGAGGAGACCGTCCGCTGCTGGGTCGACGTCGAGCAGGCGCCGGGCGGTGTCCGGGATCGACTGGCGGACCAGTTCGGCGGCATCGGTTTCGGCGAGCAGGAGGTCGTCCGCGCCAGCATCGGTTCGGCTGATTTCGAGCAGGTCCTCCACCAGCCGTTCGAAGCGTGTGACCTCGTCACCGAGTAGGTCCAGCGCCTTGCGGCCGCTAAGGTCGAGCTGCTCGCGTCGGGTGCTCAAGTGGTCGATGGCGTTGACGAGAGTTGTGACCGGCGTGCGGAGCTCGTGGCTGACGTTGGTGGCGAACCGGAGATCGCCCTGCACACGACGGTGCAGTGCCTCCGCTGTCCGGTTGAAGGTCGCCGCGATCGGCGCCAGGTCGGGATCGCCGGTCGCCTCCAGTCGAGCCGTCAAGTCACCGGACGCGACGGCACCCGCTGCCCGGGTCACCTCGGTCAGCGGGCGCAGTGCCCGGCGACCCGCCCACGCACCTAGTAAGAGCCCGAGCAGTGGGGCGACCAGAGTCACTGCCACCAGCGTCGCGGCGAGGGTTCGGAACGTCCGCTCCATGTCGTCGAGCGGGAAGATCTCCGCGTAAGTGCCGTCCACGTCGGTCAATGGGATACCGACGACGAGGCGGGGGGTTCCAGTGAGCCAGACTCGTTGCTGCAAGCGTTCGCCACTCATCAGTCGCTCGAGCAATGGCGTGGGCAGGTCCGCGGCAGAAAGCGTCGGGTCGCCGGAGTGCCACTCGTCCTGGTACCACAGCATCGACATCGAACCCGCCGGATTACCCAGGCTTTTCACGAGGTCGTCCGGCGGGGACAAGGTGCGCAACACGGCCTCCACCCGATCGGCGGTCGCGGTCGCCTGGGCGAGGCTCAGCCCCTCTCGTCGTTCGTAGACCAGATTGGTCACCAACAGCCACACCGCAATCGCGATGGTAACGGCGATCGCTGCGGCGACCAGGGCGAACGCCAGTCGCACCCGGCCGCGCAGGCCAAGCACCAGCCGCCGCCGCCGATGACTGCGGTGGTTGTTGGTCATGGCCCGAACCGGTATCCCATTCCTCTCACCGTGATCACGTGCCGAGGAGCTGCCGGCTCGGCTTCTATCTTGGCGCGGAGCCGGCGGATGTGGACGTCGACGAGTCGCGAGTCGCCGAAATAGTCGTATCCCCACACCCGTTCCAGCAGCTCTTCCCGGGACAGCACCCGGCCTCGGGCGTTGGCCAGCTCGGCGAGTAGCTTCAGCTCCGTGCGCGTCAGGCTCACCGGGTGGCCGTTGCGCACAACCATGGCGGAGTCCAGCCGGATCTCCAGGTCGTCGTCGACGATGGGCTTCGGCTCGGCGCCGTCGCGGCTCCCGGTCCGGCGCAGCAACGCTCGCAGCCGGGCCACGAGGACCTTCGCCGACAGTGGCTTGGTCACGTAGTCGTCAGCCCCGGCCTCCAAACCCGCAACCACGTCGTGGCTGTCCTGCCTGGCGGTGACCATGACGATCGGTACGTCGTTCGTGCGGCGGATTCGCCGGCAGACCTCGAACCCGTCGATGCCGGGGAGTCGCAGGTCGAGCAACACCACGTCATAACGTCCGGGCTCTGCAAGCAGACGCAACCCCTGTTCGCCGTCGACGGCCTCGTCCACCACCCAGCCTTCGTCAGACAGTACCAACGTCAGGGCGCTTCGCAGCCGGGCGTCATCTTCGATGAGCAGGAGTCTCCGGTCCACCCGAATACCCTGACCTACAGCGTGTGACGACGACTAGTCGGTGGGAGTTCCCGAGCCGGTCGTCACTTTATGACAGCGCCGTGAAACCGTTCCTACAGCCGGGCAAAAACCTCCGCTCGTGGAGCGAACGAGCCGCGGCGGCGTGGTTGCATGAGTCGCTTCGTAAGCCGCTATGGGCTGACATCCATTCCGACGAAAGGGCTGACCTGCTGTGGTGACGGCAACGGAATCGATCGACGTCGCACGCGCGACCCACGAGACCGTGCTTCGGCTGGGCGGGCTGTTCCTGACGTCATCGCAGATGAACGTGGCCGCACAGCATCACGGCCTGACGAGCAGCACGCTGTGTCTGCGGGGCCGCGTCGGAGTC
>JACVRX010000052.1 GCA_014534205.1 Jiangellaceae bacterium | reverse complement strand
ACAAGGAGTTCGAGCTGCTCAAGTTCCTCGCCCAGCACCCCGGCCGGGTGTTCACCCGGGCCCAGCTGCTGCAGGAGGTGTGGGGCTACGACTACTTCGGCGGCACCCGCACGGTCGACGTGCACATCCGGCGGCTGTGGGCGAAGCTCGGCAGTGAGCACGAAGGATTGATCGGCACCGTGCGCAACGTCGGCTACCGCTTCGTCGCCCCTTCCCCGCGGCCGCGCACCAGTCCGGAACGCGTCGCGCGGTGATCGAGGCGCGGCAGCGGCTCGACGGCGAGGTCGCCGCAGCCGTCGCCGCGATCCGCGATGCGGCCACCAAAGCCGACCACGTCGGTCCCATGTCCGAGCAGGCCCTGCTGCGGGTGCGTTTCGACGCTCCGGAGACCGAGCACCTGCTCGGGCTCGACGATGGGGTGCTCGCCGGATACGCGCAGCTCGACCACGCCGGGAGCAGCGCGGAGGTGGTCGTGCACCCGGATCACCGCAGACGGGGGATCGGACGGGCGCTCGTCACGGAGCTACTCAGCGTGGCCCGCGGGCGGGAGGTGCGGGTGTGGGCGCACGGCGACCTGCCCGCGGCGGCAGCGCTCGCAGCGGCAACCGGTTTCGCGAAGGTGCGCTCGCTGTGGCTGATGCGCCGGCCGATCGATGCCGACCTGCCCGAGCTGCGGATCCCCTACGGCATCACCGTTCATACGTTCCGTCCCGGCGTCGACGACGAAGCTTGGGTGGCGGTCAACGCCCGCGCGTTCGCCGACCACCCGGAGCAAGGCCGGCTCACCGTCGCCGATCTGCACCAGCGCACGCAGCAGCCGTGGTTCGACCCGGCCGGGTTCTTCGTCGCCTGGCGTGCCGCGACGATGGCCGGGTTCCACTGGACCAAGGTCCACGACGCCACCACCGGCGAGGTGTATGTCCTCGGCATCGACCCGACCGAGCGCGGAAATAGGCTGGGCAAGGCGCTGCTGCTGGTCGGCCTGCACCATTTGCAGCGACGGGGGCTGGCCGAGGCGATCCTCTATGTGGAGGAGACCAATACGGCCGGCATCGGCCTCTACACCGAGCTCGGCTTCACCCGCGTCGCAGTCGACGTGATGTATGCGAATTCTCCGGAATGACCACGTTCACCAACCCTGCCATTGTCAGCTTGGCCACCTGACGGCCCGACGCTGGCCACATTGATCTCGGCTGATGCGGTTCCGGCGAAGTGAACCAGGTTGCCGGCCCAGCGCTGAGTGCGCACCCTCGTCGCATGCGATTGTTGGTGTTGGGCGGCACTCACTTTGTCGGCCGCGCCGTCGTGGAGGCCGCGCTGGCTCGCGGGGACCAGGTGACGACGCTGACCAGAGGTGTCTCGGGCCCGCCACCGGACGGCGCGAAACCGCTGTACGCCGACCGGACAAGGTCTGCGGACCTGGTCCGTGCAGTCGGCGACCGGACCTGGGATGCCGTCATTGATACCTGGGCCGGTGCACCCGTCGTCGTCGCCGAAAGCGCGGCATTGCTGAGCGGTCGGCTCCGGCACTACGGGTACGTCTCCAGCGCGTCGGTCTATTCGTGGCCGATTCCGCTCGGGGTCGACGAGACGGCCTCAACGGTCGCAGCTGATCCGCGCAGCTTTCACGACAGCGACTACTCCGCCTGCAAGCGCGGCGCGGAACTAGCCGTGCTCGAGCACTTCGCCGGTCGAGCGTTGCTGGCTCGGGCCGGGCTTATTCTCGGACCGCACGAGGACGTCGGGCGCCTTCCCTGGTGGCTGCACCGGCTTCACCAGGGTGGGCGCGTGGTGGCGCCTGGCCCGGCGGGCCGGCCGCTGCAGCTCATCGACGCGCGTGATCTCGCCGAATGGATGCTGCGGTGCGCCGACGGCGGAACAACGGGGACTTTCAACGCGGTCAGCCGTCCCGGTCATACGACGATGGAAGAGCTGCTGACGATCGCGAACGAAACGGCAGGCGGCTCCGCCGAGCTGATCTGGGTGTCTCCTGACGCCATTGCCAGAGCCGGTGTGTCGGCGTGGACCGAACTGCCTATCTGGACGCCGCCCACCGGCGAGCTGGCTGGCCTGCACGCTTTCGACGTGACGGCGGCCCATGCCAACGGTCTGCGGTGCCGGCCTATCGCTGAGACAGTGCGTGACACATGGCACTGGCTACAGGACCAGGCGCCGGCGTCCTACGCACACGCGCGCACCGCCGTCGGTCTCGACCAAGCGGCAGAAGAGCGCATACACCACGCCGCTGCGCAAGCAGGCATGCGGTTGCCGGGCAGACCGCGCTGAGCTCTGGCGAAGCGGAGAGCACGACCGCAGGTCATAGCACTCGACGCCGGTGAAGCCGAACCTGTCGAAATGGCCGTCGGCCGTCCTCGGCGAGCTCTAACTCAATCAACTAGCTGCTGGCAACTAGCTGCTGGACGCTCACCGCTGTGGCTAGGTCACGATGTTGGGCGTGGGTGACGTGATCGTGGTGACGGGACCGCCCGGGGCGGGCAAGTCGACCGTGGCCGAGCGGCTGGCAGACCTGTTCGACCCCAGTGCGCTCGTGACGGGTGACGACTTCTTCGCGTTTCTCAGGAATGGGGCCATACCGCCGTGGTTGGAGAGCGCGCACCAGCAGAACGTCACCGTTACCGAGGCGGCGGCTGCAGCGTGCGGTCGGCTGTCCCTTCACTGCGACCTGGTCTACGACGGAGTCGTAGGGCCCTGGCTTATCGGGGCCTTTCTAGGGGCCGCGAGGCTCAATCACCTGCACTACGCGGTCCTGCTCCCACCCTTGGAGTTGTGCCTGGAGCGTGTCAGCATCCGTCAGGGCCACGGTTTCACGGACCGCGATGCTGCCGAACACATGTGGCACGACTTTCACGGAGCCAACGTCGGTTCGCGCCATGTCATCGACGACCACCACAAGCAGCCGGGGGAAATCGCTCGTACCGTTGCGCAACAGGTGGAAGACGGGACGATCCTCTACCCCTGAGCAGGCTGGCCAAGAACATCTCGACTCGCCATGGACGGTGGAGTGCCCGGACCGGGCTCCACCGTCGGATCGCACTCCTGACCGGTGTACTGACTCAAACGGGCTCCAGGTGCCGCTGCCGGACGTGATTCGGATGCAGACCCGGCGCAAAGTCGGTCCGCGAAGCCCTGACCAAAGATGCGCACGACCAAAATGTGCATTTTGCCGCTCCTCGCGGGCCAGGACATCGGCGGCAGATTCGTCGTACCCACCGTGGGCGGGACGTATCGATCTGGTGACGTACTACAGCTGTCCTGATCTCTTTGAGTACGTAGGTTCCGCCTGTTCCCCGTCGCCGCGGCATGTCAGCATGTGGTCATGGCCGTGGTAGCCGAACAAGTCGCCACCGAGGCGCGCTACCTGGACCGGGAACTGGCCTGGCTGGCCTTCAACACCAAGGTGCTCGAGTTGGCCGAAGACTCCGACGTGCCGCTGCTGGAGCGGGCACGCTTCCTGGCCATCTTCTCCAGCAACCTGGATGAGTTCTTCATGGTCCGCGTCGCCGGCCTCAAGCGCCGCATCGCGGCCGGGGTCGCGGTCCGCGCGGTCAGCGGCCTGCTCCCGCGCGAGGTGCACGAGGGCACCCTCTCCCGCACCCGGGACCTCATGGCCAGACAAGCGGCCTGTTTCCACGACGACGTGCTGCCCGCGCTGGTCAAGGAGGGAGTCGAGATCGTCCGGTGGGACGACCTCGACGACGAGGAGCAGGCCCGGCTACGGCAGCTGTTCAGCACGCGCATCTTCCCGGTGCTGACGCCGCTCGCGGTCGACCCGGCACACCCGTTCCCGTACATCTCCGGGCTGTCGCTGAACCTCGCGGTCGTCGTCCGCAACCCGCGCACCGCCACCGAGCACTTCGCCCGGGTGAAGGTGCCACCGAACTTCGCCCGGTTCTACCCGCTTGCCGGCGAGCGGTTCGTGCCGCTCGAAGACGTCATCGCCGCACACCTGTCACAGCTGTTTCCTGGCATGGAGGTGCTCCAGCACCACACCTTCCGGGTCACCCGCAACGAGGACGTCGAGGTCGAGGAGGACGACGCAGAGAACCTGCTCACCGCAATGGAGCGCGAGCTGATGCGCCGCCGGTTCGGGCCCGCCGTCCGGCTCGAGGTGGAGGAGACGGTCGACCCGCACGTGCTCGACCTGCTCCAGCGTGAACTCGGGGTCTCCGCCACTGAGGTGCTGGCCCTTCCCGGGCCGCTCGACCTCACCGGCCTGTTCCGGATCGCCGAGCTCGACCGCGCCGAGCACAAGTACCCGCCGTTCCTCCCCGCTACCCATCGCGACCTGTCACACGTCGAGTCAGCGTCGCCCGCGGACATGTTCGCCGCGATCCGCCACGGCGACGTCCTCGTGCACCACCCGTACGACTCGTTCTCTACGAGCGTGCAGCGCTTCGTCGAGCAGGCAGCCGCCGATCCGCACGTCCTTGGCATCAAGCAGACGCTCTATCGCACCAGCGGCGACTCGCCCATCGTCGACGCGCTCATCGACGCCGCGGAGGCCGGCAAGCAGGTGCTTGCGCTGGTGGAGATCAAGGCCCGTTTCGACGAGCAGGCCAACATCACGTGGGCGCGCAAGCTGGAGCAGGCGGGCGTACATGTCGTCTACGGCATGGTGGGCCTGAAGACCCACTGCAAGCTCTGCCTGGTCGTGCGCGACGAGCCGGAGCACGGCGGCGGCATCCTGCGCTACACGCACATCGGCACTGGCAACTACCACCCGAAGACCGCCAGGGTCTACGAGGACTTCGGATTGCTCACTGCGGATCCCGAGGTCGCGGAGGACGTCAACCGGCTGTTCAACACGCTGTCCGGCTATGCCATCGACTCGGAGTACGACCGGCTGCTCGTCGCGCCGAGTTCGCTGCGAGCCGGGATCGTCGAGCGGATCTACGACGAGGTCGACAACAAGCGGGCCGGCCGACCGGCCGGAATTCGGTTCAAGCTCAACAGCATCGTCGACGAGCCGGTGATCGACGCGCTGTACGAGGCGTCCGCGGCCGGCGTGCCCGTCGACCTTTGGGTACGAGGCATCTGCTGTATCCGGCCGGGCGTACCGGGTCTGTCGGAGAACATCCGGGTGCGCAGTACGTTGGGCCGCTTCCTGGAACACTCGCGGATCCTGTCGTTCGCCGGCGGTGGTAACCCGGAGAACTGGATCGGATCGGCCGACCTCATGCACCGCAACCTGGACCGCCGGGTCGAGGTCATGGTGCGCCTGGGCAGCCGGGAGCATGAGATCGAGCTGGGAGAGCTGTTCGACCTCGCCTTCGCCGACCACATCGCGTCCTGGCACTTGCAACCGGACGGAGAGTGGATCCGGGTGCACAAGGACGCGCAAGGCCGGTCGCTGGCGGACCTGCAGCAGGTGCTGATCGAGCGTAAGAGCCGCCGCCGGGCAGCGGCGTGAACGCTGTGGACAGCGTGCCGGCCGTCCGAGAGGTCGAGCACAAGTTCCAGGTGCACGGCCTCTACCGCCTCCCGGAGCTCGTGGACGGTGAGCTGATTTCATCGGTGGACGAACAGGACACCGTCGAGCAGGAGACGAAGTACTACGACACTCCGGATCTCCGACTCGCGCGCGAAGGAATCACGCTGCGCCGGCGCACCGGCGGCCACGACGCCGGCTGGCATCTCAAGCTCAGGGTGCCCGACGAATCGCCCGGCGTCCGCGACGAGCTGCGTGTCCCGCTGACCGACGGTGCCGACGGCACGCCACCGACGGAGCTTCTCGACGTCGTCCGGCCGATCACCCGTCGTGATCCGGTGGATGTCGTCGTTACCCTCCGTACCACCCGTACGACGAACGTCGTACGCGACGCGTCCGGACGCATCGTGGCCGAGCTGGTGGATGACCTGGTGCGCGTGGTGGACGACTCGGGACGGCCGGTCGCCCAGTTCCGTGAACTGGAGGTGGAGGAGCGCGACGGTGTGGCGCCCCGGCTCGTCGAACAGCTCGTCGAGAAGCTCACCGGATCGGGCGCCGTCGCCGGGGAGATGGTGTCCAAGGCGGTGCGCGCGCTGGGGCCGCAGGCGAGCGCACCCTCGGAGGTTCCCGAGCCGGCCGACGTCGGCCCCGGCGAGCCGGTACGCGACGCCGTGCGCGCATATCTCGCCAGGCACACCAGGGCTCTAAGGGCAGCTGACCTCGCCTACCGCCGCGACCCCGAGGCCGGTGCGGAGCCCGTGCACGACATGCGCGTGGCGATCCGGCGGCTGCGCAGCGGACTGCGATTCTTCCGTCCACTCGTCGACCGCACGTGGGCGGACGAGCTGCGTGACGAGCTGAAGTGGGCAGGCAAGGGTTTGGGGGAACTGCGCCGGCTCGACGTGCTGATCGCTCGGCTGGAGCGCCAGGCCCAGGCGGTACCGGCGGATCTTCGTACCGACGACCTGTCGCACATCGTGCTGGGCCGCAGCCACGAGGAACGCGAACAAGCCAGGGCCGAAGTGCGCGCCCTGCTGTCGGCGGACCGCTACGTCGACCTGCACGCCCAACTGGTCAGCGCGAGCAATGCGCCGCCGACGACCGACGCAGCGGAGCAGCCGGGCCGAGAGGCATTGCCGGCCCTGGTGCGCAAGGCCTGGAAGCGCCTGGCGAAACGCGCCAAAGCGGCGCTCGACGCCGACGCCGCCGAATCCAGTGGCGGGCCGGGTGCCTCCGACGACGACTGGCACCAGGTGCGCATCGCGGCGAAGCGCGCCCGTTATGCGGCGGAGGCAGTTGCGCCGGTGCTTGGCAGCGACGCCAAGGCACTCGCGCGGCAGGTCGAGCGGGTCACCGACGCACTCGGAGAGCAGCAGGACGCCGCCGACGCCATCCGCGCGATCCGGGAGCTGACGGCGAGCGCCGACGCGCCGGCGAGCTTCACGCTGGGGTTTCTGTACGGAGCCGAGCAGGAGCGCATCGCCACCGTGCGCCGCCGCTTCACCCAGCTGTGGCCGAAGGTACGGCGGCGAAAGTGGCGGCGGTGGCTGACGTCGTGAGCGCGACCGCCCAGCAGACCGTGGTAGCCGCGGGTGCCGTCGTCTGGCGGCCCGCTCCGGACGGGAACGGCATCGAGGTCTGCCTGGTCCACCGGCCGAAATACGACGACTGGTCGTTGCCCAAGGGAAAGGTCGACCCGGGCGAGCACATCCTCACCTGCGCAGTGCGCGAGGTAGCGGAGGAAACAGGGCAACAGGTGGTCCTGGGCCGGCCGCTGCCGACGCTGCACTACCAGGCCGACGGCGTGCCCAAGCGGGTCCATTACTGGGCCGCGCGCGCCGACGACGGTGCACCGGCATGGCGCGGCACCAAAGAGATCGACCACGTGGTCATCGTCCCGGCAGTAGAAGCCGTCCGGCGGCTCACCCACACACGGGATGCCGAGGTCGTCGAAGCGCTGCTCGCGGGCCCGGTACGGACGACAACACTGGTCGTACTGCGGCACACCGAGGCGGTGGACCGGTCAGCATGGGACCGTCCAGACGCCGACCGGCCACTCAGCTCGGACGGCGAGCAGGCCGCGCGTGCCCTCATCGCTCCGTTGCGTGCGCTGGGCGGGCAAAGGGTCGTGTCGAGCGACGCCGTGCGCTGCGTCGACAGCGTGCGGCCGTTCGCGAACGCTTCGGGCCTGCCCATCGAGATGCATCCCGAGCTCACCGAAGAAGGACACCGCGCCCGACCGCACGCCGCGGCGACACTCACCCGGAGGCTCCTCGCCGGGCGCACGCCGACGGTCATCTGCTCCCACCGGCCGGTACTGCCCGACATCGTGGCGGCTGCCGTAGAACAGGCGCCGGACGCCGCTCCGGCGGAGCGGCTGCATCCCGGCGAGTTCCTCGTCTTCCATCACCGCGGCGGCGTCCCGGTCGCCGTTGAACGCTTCGGCCCGTAGTCCCGGCGTTCACTCCGCGTTCACCCGCCACGGGCCACTGCGTCACCTGTCCTCCCTACCGTCCCCGATGACAGCACGCGAGTCCGTGGAAGGACGTCCAAGTGACCATCACGTCGTTTCGCAGTTCGTACCGCCGCCGCGCTGTGCTCGGCGCAGCGACGGCCGGCGCGTTCTTGGCCATCGCCGCGTGTGGCAGCGGCAACGACCCGCAGAACGTCACGGCCGAAGGAGAGACCGAGCAGGGATTGTCCGGCGAGGTGGTCGTCGACGGCTCCAGCACCGTTTTCCCGCTGACCAGCGCGGCCGCCGAGCTGTTCACTGCCGAGAACCCCGAAGTTCAGGTGACTGTCGGGCAGTCGGGTACCGGTGGCGGGTTCGAGAAGTTCTGCGCCGGCGAGACCGACGTCTCCGACGCCTCGCGGCCGATCGAGAACGATGAAGCCGCCGCCTGCCAGCAGAACGGCATCGGGTACGACGAGTTCTCCATCGCCAACGACGCGCTGAGCGTCATCGTCAGCAAGGACAACGACTGGGCCACGTGCCTGACCGTCGATCAGCTCAACGCGATCTGGGCACCGAACTCGACGGTGAGCAGTTGGAAGCAAGTCGATCCGGCGTTCCCCGACGAGCCGTTGACTCTGGCCGGGCCCGGCACCGACTCCGGCACGTTCGACTACTTCACCGACGCGGTGAACGGCGAGGAGGGCGCGTCCCGCACCGACTACCAGGCCTCGGAGGACGACAACGTCATCGTCCGGGCCGTGTCGGGTTCGCGTGGCGCCCTAGGCTACCTCGGCTATTCGTACTACGAGCAGAACACCCACGCACTCCAAGCACTGGAGATCGACGGCGGAAGTGGCTGCGTGGCTCCTAGCCCGGAGGCGGTGCAAGACGCGTCCTACGCGCCGCTGGGCCGGCAACTGTTCATCTACCCGTCCGCGAAGTCCCTGGAGCGGCCCGAGGTCCAGGGCTTCGTCAGCTTCTACGTCGAGAACATCGACGAGATCGTCGAAGCGGCAGGCTTCATCGCGCTGAATGACGAGCAGAAGGCCGAACTTCGAGAACAGTTCGACTCGTTGCTCGGTGGCTCAAGCACGCCATGAGCACAACCGTGCGTTCGACCGGCGCGGGCGTATCGCTGCGCCGGTCGAAGGCACACCCCGCGGAGCGGGTGATCGAAGCCGTCCTGTTCCTCGCGGCGCTGGTGTCGGTGTTGACCACCGTCGGCATCGTCGTCGCGATCATCGGGCCGACGATCTCGTTCTTTCGCGAGCCGGCAGTCTCGCTGTGGGACTTCCTCACCGGAACCGAATGGACGGTCCTGTTCGCGGAAAAGAAGTTCGGGGTGCTCCCGCTCGTGACCGCCACGATCACCACGACCGTCATCGCGCTGCTGGTCGCGGTCCCGATCGGGCTCGGCGCGGCGATCTACCTGTCCGAGTACGCGTCGCCGCGAGCTCGCACGCTGCTGAAGCCGACGTTGGAGGTGCTCGCCGGCATCCCAACCGTCGTTTACGGCTTCTTCGCGCTGGCGTTCGTCACGCCGAACCTGCTGCAGACGTTCATCGACGTCGGCACGTTCAGCATGCTGAGCGCCGGCCTGGTCATGGGCATCATGATCGTGCCAACTGTCGCGTCGCTGTCCGAAGACGCCATGTCCGCCGTGCCCCAGGCGCTGCGAGACGGTGCATACGGCTTGGGCAGCACCAAGATGCAGGTCGCTGTACGGGTCGTCGTGCCGGCGGCGATCTCCGGGATCATCGCTGCGTTCGTGCTCGGGATCAGCCGGGCGGTGGGCGAGACGATGATCGTGGTACTGGCCGCCGGCAGTACTCCGAACCTCTCGGTCAACCCGCTCGAGCCGGGCCAGACGATGACGGCGTTCATCGCGCAGGCGGCGTCGGGCGACCAGCCGACCGGCTCGATCGGATACAAGTCACTGTTCGCCGTCGCTGCGCTGCTGTTCGTGATCACGGTGCTGATGAACTTCGTCAGCATCCGGCTGGTCCGCCGCTACCGCGAGGTCTACGAATGACGGCGACCGACCTGATTGCCTTCGAGCCGGCGCCGCCGGAGCCGAGGCCGGCGATGACCGGCCCCGGGCACGACCGTACGCCGGTCCAGCGGGCATTCCGACTCATCCTGCTCGGCTGCCTCGCGGTAGGCGTGGTGTTCCTCGCCGTACTGCTTGCGTATGTGCTGACGGAGGGGTGGCAACGTCTCGACACCGAGTTGTGGCGCAACCAGGCATCCCAGATCCACCCGGCAACGGCGGGCGCCCAAGCGGCGATCGTCGGCACGCTGTGGCTGATGGTCGGAACGGCGTTGATCATCCTGCCGGTCGGCGTCCTCGCCGCCGTCTACTTGGAGGAGTACGCCGACCGCGACAAGTGGTACAACCGGCTGATCGAGCTGAACATCCAGAACCTGGCCGCTGTGCCGAGTGTCGTATACGGCATCCTCGGCCTGGGACTGATCGTTCGCGGACCACTCTCCCTCGGCCCGGTGGTGCTGGCCGGTGCGCTTATCCTGGCGCTGCTCGTACTGCCGGTCGTGATTATCTCCAGCCGGGAGGCGATCCGCGCCGTGCCCGACTCCCTGCGGGACGGGTCGCTCGCTCTGGGAGCGACCCGGTGGCAGACCGTGTGGCGCACCGTCCTGCCCAACAGCATCCCGGGCATCGCCACCGGCTCGATCCTCGCGCTGTCCCGAGCCATCGGCGAGGCTGCGCCCCTGGTGGTGATCGGTGTCGCGGCATTCGTGCAGTTCAATCCGGCCAGCGTCTTCGACCGGTTCACTGCTTTGCCGATCCAGATCTACAACTACGCCAGCCGGCCACAAGAGGACTTCATAATCCTGTCCAGCGCGCTCATCGTGGTGCTCCTCGCGATCCTGCTGCTGATGAACTCCGCTGCGGTCTTCATCCGGAACAAGTACCAGCGCCGCTGGTGACGCGATGGCCGACGAGGTGAATGACCAGATGACCGACCAGATGACCGACCAGATGACCGACCAGGCGACCGTCACCGTCCCGCGACCCGCGCACGCCGAGCACGCGCAACGGGAACATCGGCCGCTCGACCCGCTGTTCGACGTGCAGAAGCTCTCCGTCTTCTACGGAGACTTCCACGCGGTGCGCAGCGTCGACATGCTGATCGGCCGCAACGAGATCACTGCGCTGATCGGCCCGTCCGGCTGCGGCAAGTCGACGGTGATCCGCTGCTTCGACCGGATGAACGACCTGATTCCGTCGGCACGCGTGGAAGGCAAGGTGCTGTTCCACGGCCAGGATCTCTACGCCAAAGACGTTGACCCAATCGAAGTACGGCGCCGCGTCGGCATGGTCTTCCAGAAGCCGAACCCGTTTCCCAAGTCGATCTTCGACAACGTTGCCTACGGCCCGACCGTCGTCGGTGAGAAACTGTCGAAGCGGGCGATGGCCGAGCGCGTCGAGCACGCGCTCGTTCGTGCGGCGCTGTGGGACGAGGTCAAGGACAAGCTGGGCCAGAACGGCCTCTCGCTCTCCGGCGGCCAGCAGCAGCGCCTCTGCATCGCGCGGGCGATCGCCACCAGTCCCGAGGTGATCCTGATGGACGAGCCCTGCTCGGCCCTCGACCCGATCGCGACTGCTCGGATCGAAGACCTCATGCAGGAGTTGGTCAGGGACTACACGATCGTCATCGTGACGCACAACATGCAGCAGGCGGCGCGCGTCTCGGATCGGACCGCGTTCTTCACCGCCAACGTCGACGCGAACGGCCACCGTTACGGCGAGCTGGTGGAGTACGACCGCACGGGCAAGATCTTCACCAACCCCAGCGACCGGCGCACCGAGGACTACATCTCTGGCCGTTTCGGCTGATGACGTGCGCCGGCCGGGCCACATGTCCCGTTCGCTGCCCAGAAGTTTGTCCAGCCTCGCCACTGGACCGCGTCACTCATGCGCCGATGCGCCATCGGATGCCGAACTGGTTGATCCCCTCGACATTGCAATCCGTGATACGTGTCGGACACGGTTCGACGCAGGAGGCACGCAATGATCATTTGGCCCGGATTTCAGGTGGTATGGGGGCGGGTGGCGGCATCGGCGCTGATTGCACTGCTTCTCGCGTCCTGTGGCGGCGACGAAGGCGATGCCGCAACCGCGACGAGCCCGGCGCCGTCGCCCGAAGCGACGATGGAGACGCCCGAAGCATCTCCGGCTGAGCCGACTACGGAGGACACGCCTTCGCCGGCTGGCGAGGCGATCGAGGTGACCGCGAGGCTGACCGAGTTCTCGATCGAGCTCTCGCAGCAGACGTTCGCTCCGGGTGCGTACGAGTTCGTGGCCGAGGAGGAGGGTGAGTTCCCGCACGCCCTTTCCATCGAAGGGCCAGGCGTGGACAGCGCGTCTACCGAGGTGATCCAGCCGGGCGGGGAGAGCCAGCGGCTCACCGTCACCCTCGAGTCAGGCACCTACACCCTCTGGTGTCCGGTCGGCAACCACCGTGCCCAGGGCATGGAGACAACCATCACGGTCGAGTAGCGGCCGCCGTCGAGCACCAGAATCGTCCAACCGGTAGCTGATCGGCGGGCTACCGGAGTTGTCGGACCGGACAAGTCGCTTATTCGCGCCCGCCGGTGAGGCGCGTACGCCGGCGAAGCCAAGGCGGAACCGCCGGTCCGCCGGCGCCGCGCCGGCGGGCGGCCCGGCCCCCGGTGGGCGCCCCGGCGCACTCCAGCGGGCGCCGCGGTGTGATGAGTGCCCGGCCGATCAGCGCATGTT
>JACVRX010000102.1 GCA_014534205.1 Jiangellaceae bacterium | reverse complement strand
TCGTCGGGCTGCCTGCCACGACCACGCCGGCGTCGGACCCGGACGCATCGGCTGCCATGGTCACACCGGCGAGCAACGCCAGACCGGTCACCACAGCGGCAACGACATGTCGGATTCGCGACACGGCACTCCTCCCGGGGAGCTGGGGCCCTAGCGCGGCCGTGACACTCTGTAGTGAAATGGCGTCATGCTGTCGAGTCAAGCCGATCCCGCCAGTCCGTCCGAAACGTGGAATCCGGTCGGCGCCCGCATCCGCGCGCTCCGGCTGAAGCAGGGCATGTCTCAAGCCGACGTCGCCGCCGGAATGCTCTCGGCGAGCTACGTCTCGCTGGTCGAAAGCGGCCGGCGGCGGCCGGCGCAATCGGCGTTGCAGCACATCGCCGACCGGCTGGGCGTCGACGTTGACTTCCTGCGCGACGGGATCGACGCCGAGGTCCGCCGCCGGTCACGGCTGGCACTCGGCCACGCACGCGTCGCCCTCCAGCAGGGTGACGCCGACGACGCGTACCGCCGGTTCACCGAGCTGTCGGACGCCCCCGGGCTGACCGAGGACGACGAGCGCCAGATAAAGCTGGGTCGCGCGCTCGCCGCCGAGAAGCGGGGCGACTTGGAGGAGGCCCTGCGCATGCTCGCCCAGTTGGCCGAGGAGAACCGCAGCGACCCGCGGCTGCACCCGTGGATGGACGTCGCGGAGGCGCTCTGCCGGTGCTACCGGGAGGCCGGTGACCTGGATCTCGCCATCACCACGGGCGAGGAGGCCATGCGCGACGCCGCCGAGCTGGGCCTGAAAGCCACCGACGAGTACGTCCGGCTCGGCTGCACTGTCCAGGCTGCCTACATGGAGCGCGGCGACCTCGCGAAGGCCACGCTCATGGCGAGCGAGCTGACCGGACTCGCCGACGCCATGGGAGCTCCGTACACGCGCGGCGCGGCGTACTGGAACGCCGCCGTGCTGGCGGAGTCGCGCAACGACCTCGGCCAGGCGCTGGCGATGGTCGACCGAGCGATCGCGATGTTCGGCGAGAGCGACGACCAGCGCAACCTCGACCGCATCCGGGTGGCTCACGCCTGGCTACTGCTGCAGCAGCAGCCGCCGGACGCCGAGCGGGCGTTGCAGCTGTTGGACGCAGTCCGGACCGAGCTGGTCGCGCACGGCAGCACGGTTGATGTCGGGTACTGCGACACCGAACGCGCCCGGGCCCTACTCACCCTCGGCCGGTTCGGCGAAGCGCGCGCGGCCGCGGAGCAGGCACTCGCCGGACTCGGCGAACAGACCCGGATCGAGACGCCGCACGCGATGCTCGTGCTGGGTCGGATCTTGCGCGAGCAGGGCGACCCCGATGCCGCCGTCCAGCAGTGCACTGCCGCGGCGGCGACGCTCGAGACGATCGGTGCTTCCCGGCGTGCCGCCGCGGCCTGGCGGGAACTCGGCGACCTCTACCGCGAGTTGGACCGGATGGACGAGGCCGTCGAAGCCTACGACCGGGCGCTGCGCGCGGTCCGCATCGGGCCGGAGGCGGTGGTCGTCGCGGCTGGGCAGCCGGCCGGCTCGATGAGGCAGGGATGAGGCAGGGAGTGGTCAGCTAAGCGACGCCCAGATCGTCGCGCCCCCGGGGGCCGACGGCGCACTGCAGGGGAATGCGCGCGCCGGACTCGGGGGCGCGGCCCCATCAGGAACGGCAGAGGGAGGCACCACGGCGAGGCGGCGCGCGACGCAGCTGTGTCGGTCGTCGACCGCCGAGCCGCAGGCCGGGCAGACCACCCCCTCGGCTTCAGGATCGCGCCGGCTCGGCCACCAGCCGGTCCGGCTCCGCGGCGGCGGCAGGTTGCTGCGGCCGCTCCGACCCGACCACCACCGCGACGCCGAGGACGACCAGCAGGCCGCCGCCGAGCACGACCGCCGTGATCGGTTCGGCCAGGATCAGCCAGCCCAGAACCACCGCCACGACCGGGTTCACGTAGGCATAGGTGCCGACGAGCGACAGCGGCGCGTTCCCCAGCGCGAAGACGTACGCCGTGTACCCAAGCAGCGAGCCGACGACGACGAGGTAGCCGAGCGCCAGCCAACCGCGCGCCGGCACGTCACTGATGGCGACGTCGTTCGCCTCGCCGGCGACCAGCCCGACCGCGGTCATGATGGCGCCACCGGTGAGCATTTCGTAGGCGGTAGCGAGCATGGCTCCCCGCGGCAGCCCGATCCCCGGCGACAAGTACGAGCCCAGCGCCCAGCACAGCGTCGCGCCAACGATCAGCACGACGCCCCACATCTGCACGCCGTCGATCCCACCGCGGGGCAGGCTGATCGCGGCGATGCCGGCGAAGCCCACCAGCACGCCCAGCCACGTCCGGATGCCGGGCCGCTCGCCACCGGCGACCCGCAGCAGCACGAACCACAACGGAACGGCTCCGACGATGAGCGCCGCGAGCCCGCTGGGAACGGTTTGCTCGGCCATTGCCACGAGGCCGTTGCCACCAAGGAGCAACAGCGTGCCGACGACTGCCGCGGCGCGCAGCTCGCGGCCGGTCACGCGCAACGAGCGCACGCCGTCGCGGGCGGCGATGACACCGACCAGGATCAGGCCGGCAATCAGGAAGCGGGTGCCCATGCCCAGCAGCGGCGGGATGCCGGCCTCCACGACCACACGGATGGCCAGGTACGTCGAGCCCCAGACCAGGTAGACGGTGACAAGAGCGGTCCAGATCCCGGCGGCGCTGGCTCGAGCGCGCGTCATTAGCGTTCCCTCCGGTTGTTGATGTCACGATCCTGCCGACCAGGCGTCCGCAGTGACAGCGGATATCGGCCATCGAGACGGCACATCGCGTCAACGTCGACACCGGTTGATCGGTACCGTTGGACACACGCGGGCCGGGGCACCGCCCGGTCCCGCCGTCCGTGGCGTGCCTCGCCCACCCGCAGCGGGCAGCCCGGCCGGACGACGCGCCCCTGGCGGCCGAAGCGGCGACCCCGCGGGCCGGAGCGAAGGAGGACGATGACCGTCGAGACCGGCACGCCGGCGGCCGGTGATGCCCGGCCGGCAGGCGATGACCCCGAACTTGTTCAGCTGCTGACGCCGGAAGGTGAGCGGCGCCCGAACGCCGAGTACGACCCGCTCGTCGCCGACGTCACCGACGATGACGTCCGCGGCTTCTACCGAGACCTCGTGCTGGCGAGGCGGATCGACACCGAGGCGGTCGCGTTGCAGCGGCACGGCGAGCTCGGCCTATGGGCCAGCCTGCTCGGTCAGGAAGGCGCCCAGGTCGGCTCCGGCCGCGCGCTGCGCCGTCAGGACCACGTCTTCCCTACCTACCGCGAGCACGGCGTGGCGTGGTGCCGCGGCGTCGAACCCGGGCTGCTGCTCGGCCTGTTCCGCGGTGTCGACCAAGGCGGCTGGGACCCGCTCGAACAGAACTTCCACCTGTACACGATCGTGGTGGGCGCGCAGACGCTGCACGCGACGGGTTATGCAATGGGCATCCAGCGCGACGGCGCCGTTGGGACCGGCGACCCGGACCGCGACACCGCCGTCATCGCGTATTTCGGCGACGGCGCCAGCAGCCAGGGTGACGTCAACGAGGCGTTCATCTGGGCTGCGGTGAACAACGCGCCGGTGGTGTTCTTCTGCCAGAACAACCAGTGGGCGATCTCCGAGCCGTTGGAGCGCCAGACCCGGGTCCCCCTGTACCGGCGCGCTGCGGGTTTCGGCTTCCCGGGCGTCCGCGTCGACGGCAACGACGTGCTCGCCTGCCTGGCCGTCACCCGGGCCGCGCTGCAGCGGGCCCGCGACGGCGAGGGGCCCACGCTGGTCGAGGCGTACACCTACCGGATGGGCGCGCACACGACGACCGACGACCCCACCCGCTACCGGCTCGCCGCGGACTTGGAGCACTGGAAGCTGAAGGACCCGATCGAGCGGGTCAAGGCGTACCTCACCCGCAGCGGTGGTGCCGACCACCAGTTCTTCGACGCCGTGGACGCGGAGGCCGAACGGCTCGCCGACCACCTGCGGACGTTCTGCCGGGAGCTGCCCGACCCGGCGCCCACGTCGATCTTCGACCATGTCTACGTCGAACCGACGCCGCCGCTGGTGGAGCAGCGCGACGAGCTCGCCGCCTACCTCGAGTCGTTCGCCGCCGAGGAGGTGCGGTCATGACCACCATGGCGCTCGGCAAGGCGATCAACGCCGGGCTGCGCCGGGCGATGGAGCGCGACGCGCACGTCCTGGTGATGGGCGAGGACGTGGGCAAGCTCGGCGGGGTGTTCCGGGTCACCGACGGGCTGCAAAAGGACTTCGGCGAAGACCGCGTGATCGACACCCCGCTCGCTGAGTCGGGGATCGTCGGGACCGCCGTCGGTCTCGCGCTGCGGGGGTACCGGCCGGTGTGTGAGATCCAGTTCGACGGATTCATCTTTCCCGCCACCGACCAGATCATCAGCCAAGTGGCCAAGATGCACTTCCGCTCCGGCGGCCGGCTGCGGCTGCCGGTGGTGATCCGGGTCCCGTTCGGCGGCGGCATCGGCGCCGTCGAGCACCACAGCGAGAGCCCCGAGGCGTACTTCGTGCACACCCCGGGCCTCAAGGTCGTCGCGGTGTCGAACCCCGTCGACGCCTACTGGATGATCCAGCAGGCGATCGAGCTGGACGACCCGGTGCTCTTCTTCGAACCGAAGCGCCGGTACTGGGACAAGGCGGAGGTAGACGAGGACGGCTCGGCGGACCTTTCCCTGGCGGCCGCGCGGGTCGTGCAGGCCGGAACCGACGCCACGGTCGTTGCGTACGGGCCGATGGTGCGCACCTGCCTCGACGCCGCCGCAGCGGCGGGTGACGAGAGCCGGTCGCTGGAGGTGATCGACTTGCGGTCGCTCTCCCCACTGGACCTGCCGATCCTCTATGAGTCGGTGCGCAAGACCGGCCGCTGCATCGTGGTGCACGAGGCGCCGCGGACGCTGGGCGGCGGCGCCGAGGTCGCGGCCCGGGTGACCGAGGAGTGCTTCTACTCATTGGAGGCTCCGGTGATCCGGGTCACCGGATTCGACACGCCGTATCCGCCCGCCCGGGTCGAGGAGGAGTACCTGCCCGATCTTGACCGGGTGCTGGACGGCGTCGACCGCGCGCTGGCGTACTGAGAGGACCGAGGTGGCCGAGGTATCGCAGTTCAAGCTGCCCGACGTCGGCGAGGGCCTGACCGAGGCGGAGATCGTGGCGTGGAAGGTCAAGGAAGGCGACACGGTCAAGGTCAACGACGTCGTGGTCGAGATCGAGACGGCCAAGTCGCTGGTCGAGCTGCCCAGCCCGTATGCCGGTGTGGTGGACAAGCTGCTCGTGCCGGAGGGCGCCACGGTGCCGGTCGGCACGCCGATCATCGCAGTGCGCACTGACGCTGATGCTGCTGACCAGCCGGCGGCGCCAGGCGAGCCGGCGGGGGCCGGCGTCGTCGGCGGACCGAGTGAAGACATGGTGCCGGCGCCGCAGCCGCGCGAGCAGGGGGAGGACGGCGGCCAGCAGCAGGTGCTGGTCGGGTACGGCCCGCGCGCGTCGGTCTCGCGGCGGCGGGCCCGGCGGACGTCTGCCGACGTCACGTCCGGGGCATCGAGCGGGACGTCCGACGCGCTCACCGCCACGTTCAACGCGGTGGACCGCAGCGCGCGGGTGCTGGCTAAGCCGCCGGTCCGCAAGCTCGCCAAGGACCTCGGTGTCGACATGACCACTGTGGTGCCGAGCGGACCGGACGGGACTGTCACCCGGGAGGACGTGCAGCGGGTAGCGGCCGGTGGCCAGCCGGCGGAGACAGCGGTGGTGACGGGAGCCGGCTGGGACGGGCTGCCGCGCGAGGAGCGCATTCCGGTCCGCTCGGTCCGCAAGGCGACAGCGGCGGCCGTCGTGGCGTCGGCGTTCACCGCGCCGCACGTCACGGAGTTCGTCACCATCGACGCGACCCGCACGATGCGGCTCATCGATCGGCTAAGAGAGTCTCGGGAGTTCGGTGACGTGCGGCTGTCGCCGCTGGCGGTACTGGCCCGGGCGATGTGCATCGCGGTCCGGCGTACCCCGGTGGTGAACGCTCGCTGGGACGAGGCCGCGGGCGAGATCGTCCTGCAGCGCTACGTCAACCTGGGTATCGCCGCGGCAACCCCGCGCGGGCTCGTCGTGCCCAACATCAAGGATGCCGACCGGCTGTCGCTGCTCGACCTGGCGGTGGCGATCAACGAGCTCGCCGACAAGGCGCGGCAGGGCACCGCGCCCCCGTCGGACATGACCGGCGGCACCATGTCGATCACCAACATCGGCGTGTTCGGCGTGGACACCGGCACGCCGATCCTGCCGCCGGGCGAGGCGGCGATCATGGCGCTGGGTGCCGTGCGGCGCCAGCCCTGGGTGCACAAGGGTAAGGTGCGGCCGCGGTGGGTCACCACGCTCGGGCTGTCCTTCGATCACCGGCTGGTCGACGGCGAGCAGGGCTCGCGCTTCCTCTCCGACGTCGCCGCGATCCTCAACGACCCCGCCCAGACCCTGGTCTGGACCTGATGTGGCCTGCACGAAACGATTCTGAAAAGACCACGTTCGGCCACCCTTGCCGGTACATCACCAGGGCTGCAGGCCTGGTTATCTACCGGTTCGCCTGGTGATGGGCGCCGCGCCGCGCGACGTCCAGGGCGCCGTGGTCGTCATCACGGGTGCCTCCAGCGGCATCGGGCG